>CAIXSE010000230.1 GCA_903921965.1 uncultured Thermoleophilia bacterium
CCGAGGCCCTGACGGGTGCCGGGCCGAACGACCTGCTAGCATCCGGGGCGAGACAGAGACCGGCAGCCGGGCTTCCGGCGGCCGGCACCGACCGGGGGAGGCCGGCATGGCGCAGTCCACTTCCACACCACGGGCCGACGGATTCAGACTGCCGCCGCGCTTCGGGCCGCACCGCCGCACCCTGCTCTCGTGGCCCTGCCGCGAGGACCTCTTCGGGCCGCTGATGCAGGCCGCGTGCGAAGAGTGGGCGACGGTCGCCCGCGGCATCGCCCGCTTCGAGCCGGTCACCGTGGTCGTCGACCCGGCGCAGGTGGATGAGGCACGTGGGGTGCTGGGCCTCGACTCGGGAGCGCCGGAGGCCGCCGCCATCGACCTCCTCCCCGTCCCCCTCGACGACTCGTGGATCCGCGACAACGGTCCCATCTTCGTGCGCGATGCCGACGGCCGCGTGGCCGCCGTGCAGTTCGGGTTCGACGGCTGGAACGAGCAGTTCACCCCGTACGACAAGGACGCCGAGGCGCCGGCGCGCATCGCCGAGGCCTGGGGGGCGAAACTCTACACGGCGCCGTTCGTGCTCGAGGGCGGCGCCTTCAACACCGACGGCGAGGGCACGCTGCTGACCACCGAGCAGTGCCTGCTGCACAACCGCAACCTGGGGCTGAGCCGCGCCGACAACGAAGCGCTGCTGCGCGAGTGGCTCGGCGTGGAGAAGGTCGTCTGGCTGCCCTACGGGCTCGTGGAGGACTCGGGTCCGTACTCGACCTCGGGGCACGTGGACGACGTGGCACAGTTCGTGGCCCCGGGTGTTGTGCTCGCCCAGACCTGCGAGCCCGACAACCCGAACTACTCGCGGCTGCAGGAGAACCTCGCGGCGCTGTGCGGCGCCACCGATGCCGCCGGGCGGCGCCTCGAGGTGGTCGAGAGCCCGCTGCTGCCCTACGTCGAGGGCGTGGGCGCCGGGCTGGACGACGTCACCGGGCCCGGCGCCGGCAAGCTCATGCCGGCGCCCTACGTGAACATGGTCTTCGTGGAGGGCGCCGTGCTGCTGCCGCTCACCGGCGCCGAGGGCGAGGCGGAGATGCACGCCGAGATCGGCGAGCTCATCGGCCGGCACCCCGTCGGGCTGCCCACCGAGCTCAGCGCCTTCGGCGGCGGCGGGCTCGGCTGCATCACGCAGCAGGTGCCCGCCGGGGAGTTCGCGCCGGCCGGCTGACGGCGCCGGCGCGATGAGACAGCGGGCGCCGTCACGACCGCCCGCAGGTTCGCGATGAGCGATGCGAGAGATCACGCCGCCGGCGCCGCGTTCGCCGTGGTCCGCGAGCGCCTCACCACCGAGCACGGCCTCCACGCGCAGACCGCCGCCTCGGCAACAGGCCGCCTGTCGGGCACCTTCCTGATCCGCTCGCTGGAGCTGCCGGCACAGGTGCTGACCCCCGGCAGCCCGGTCTTCTCCGACGAAGCGGACAGGCTGGGACCACACCTCGTCGACGTGCTCTTCACCGCGCTCGGACGCCTCGGGGTGCTCGTGGATCCCCAGGTCGACGGGAGGGGTGCCGACCTGTCACTGGTCCGGCTGTCGCTGCAGCAGAGCCAGGAGCTCCTGTACCCACCGCTGACCGCCATCAGGGACGGCCTCGGCCTCGCCGACCGGCAGATGTCCGAGGCCGTCGCCGTGGCCGCGGCGCGCGTCGTGCACGCCACCTCAGCGACACTCGATCCCCGCGTAGCTGTCGGCTTCGCCGTCCACGGCATCGTGGAGGGGTGCAAGACCGTCCCGTACGCGGCCCGGCCTCCCGACGGGCAGCGCGGGAGGCCGGGCCGGGGACAAGGCTGAGCGGCGGCGGCCGGAAGAGCCGCCGCCGCCCGGAAACGTGCTTACGGCACGTGCACCACGGGCCTCACGGCGTTCTGGCACGTGAAGTAGGTGCCCAGGCCGTAGCAGTAGACGCTGAGCTTCCAGTCGCCGGAGGGCAGCGTCCACTTGCAGTCGAGGCTGTTGGCGGCCTGCAGGGGGACGACCGGCACGACCGTGGTCGACGTTCCCTTCGACTCCGCCGTCCACGAGCCGGCTCTCGCCGCGATGCTCACGACTGCGCCGCACCGCCAGATGGGCACGCCGATCTTGACGCTGAGGCGTCGACTGACCATGTCCCCTCCCCGCATGTAGCTCCAGATGCACACGGTTGGGAGATGAGAGTCCACCTCATCACGAGGTCGTCGCGATGTTCGTCGACCTGCGCGACGTCACACGCGCCGTCACCAGCGACGCGCCAGAACGCAAGCCCTCCGCGGCCCCTCACCCCTCGCCCGCCTGGTCCCATAGGACTTGAATGAGAGGACAAGGGGCCGCGCGCGGCGGCGGCACGTACGGTCAGGGGCCGGCGCGGGACGCGGCGGGAGGAGCCGGGGCCGCGGTCAGGGCGAAGACCTGCGCGACCGTGCCGGCGACGCGGTCCACTGGGCTCTCGACCCACCCGGTGCCGAGCTCCTGCGGATCGGCGTACTCGAGGCAGGGGCCGGCCACCGGCAGGGCGAGCAGGCGGCCGTCGATGCGCAGCAGCAGGCGGCGGTCCACGAGCGACTCGACGGCGGCGAGGAGGGCGGCGGACGAAGGCGCCTCCGCCGGTGAGCCGGCACCGGTACGGCCGCCGGCGACCTCCGCACCCGCCGCCGCATCCCGCAGCGACCCGGCCAGGTCGTCCTCGTGCGGCGCCTGGTCGCCGGTCAGCAGCACCTGCCGCTCGAGGCCGGTCAGCAGGTGCTCCGGCGCGACCGCGACCGGCCGCGTGTCCACGACGCGCAGCGTCGTCCCGTCGTCGTGCCACTCGAGGCGCGGCCGCGTCGCCGGGTCGTCGAACAGCTTCTTCCAGTCGCGGCCGGCGGTGATGAGGAACTCCCGGCCGGGGTGGAACATGAACGCCAGCGGGTCGCCGAGCTGCTCGAGCATGCCGAGCTCCTCGAAGTGGAACGTGAACCCCACGGCCGCCTCGCGCACCGGCGCGTACAGCCGCAGGAAGGGCTCCCGGGGGCGGATGCGCAGCCCGCGCTCGCACGCGTCGCGGAAGTAGCTGTTGAAGCGCTCGGGCCGCACCCTGCCGACGAAGTTGGGCGGCTGCAGGTGGGTGAGCAGCGGGACGAGCGCGGCCTGCGCCTCGTTCCAGGCGTCGTCTTCACCGGGGATCTTGGTCATGAAGAACCACGACAGCCTGACGCCGGCCTCGCGCATGTAGCGCAGGCACTGAAGGTTCTGCCAGGCGGCCACGCCCTTGCGGATGGCGCGCAGAGCCGGCGTGTGCAGGCTCTCGATGCCGGCCTGCGCGTACGTGACGCCGGCGCGGCGCAGGCTCCGGACCTGCTCGCGGGTGACGTCGGGGCGCAGCTCGTAGAACAGCGCCCGGGGACCGTCGGCGGCCAGCTCGTCGAGGAAGCCGTCGAAGTAGTCGCAGTCGATGACGTTGTCGGTGGCGGTGAAGTGCTCGGCGCCGTACTTCGCGCGCAGCGCGCGGACGTCGGCCAGCGTCTGAGCCGCCGGTTTGCGCCGGTAGGCGACCCAGCTGCCGCAGTCGCCGCAGAAGGCGCACGGGCCGGCTTCGTCGGCCCACCAGCAGCCGCGCGACGACTCGAACGACACGCCGGGGACGACACGGTCGCGGACGCCCGGCGACTCCGCGAGCGTGGCGAAGTACTCGTCGTAATCTGGCGTCGGCAGCCCGGCGAGCGACGGCACGCGGCCGCGCCAGGTAGTGCCGTCCGCCGGCTCCGGATAGCCGTGCTCGCGGTGCCACGGCGCGTAGACGCCCTCCGGCAGGGCGTCGCCGGGGAGCGCCGCACCGTGGTCGAGGATCCCCGAGAGCAGCGGCGCGACCAGCTCGTCGGCGTCCCCGGACACGACGTGGTCGAGGAAGGGGAAGCCTTCGTGCAGCGCCCGGCCCTGGCCGGCTTCGCAGCCGGGCCCGCCGGCCAGCGTCACCACGTCCGGCGCCAGCTCCCTGACCCGCCGCAGCAGCGCCAGGGACGCCGTCAGCTGCGGCGCCGTGACGGTGCAGCCGACCGCGGCCGGCTCGGCCGCGACGATCTCCGCGGCGAGGTCGTCGAGGAACGCCTCGGCCTCGCTGCGCAGACCCTCGGCCGTGACCGCGAGCGCGGCCTGCTCCCGTGCCACGGCCGCCTCGTCCCGCGGGGGCCTTCCCGGGGGCACGTAGTTCCGCACCCAGACGCCGGCCGGCATCCCCTGCCCCGGGAACAGCGCCCGCTGGAACAGCCAGTCGCCGAAGAACGAGCCGGCCCACTCGCGCTCGCCGAGCAGGGCCGCCTCGAGCCCGAGCAGCTCGGCGAACCGCAGGTTCGCGTACACGGCGCGGCAGGCGAAGCCGTCCCGCGCCAGGATCGCCTTGAGCAGCCCGACGGCGAGCGACGGGAACTGCACGTGCTGGAACGGCATCGTCACCAGCACGAGGTCGGGACGGCCGGCGCCGCCGGCCGCGCCGGGCGACCTCTCCCCCGCCTCGCTCACAGGTCGTACAGACACGCCCGCTCGCGCACCAGGTGCAGCTCGTCGAGCTTCGCGCGGTCCTCGTCGGTCAGCTCGCCCGCCAGGTGGAAGCCCAGCTCGAGCCAGGCCTTCGTCCAGCGGCAGTTGTCGTCCGGCGGCTGGAACATGTCGCCGGTGCGCGTGAAGTTGTACTGCAGGCAGCCGCCGATGCACCAGTTGGCGGCCCAGCAGGAGCGGCACGGCTCGCGCTTGAACGTCGGCTTGTCGACGAACACGCGGCGGTCGCCGAGCCCGTTCCACACGTCCCCGATCTTGTGCTCGGGCGAGCCCACGAAGCGGTGGCAGGCGTAGATGCCGCCGTCGGCCGCCACGGCGGCCATCACCCGGCCGACCCCGCAGTGGCTGCGCGCCGGGCGCTGGGGGCGCAGGCACTCCATGACGCGGCCGAAGTCCATCCACCGCGTCCAGCGCCGCACCTCCTCGTCGTCGCCGCGGCGGAGCGCGGCCAGGAAGGCGGCCACGCTCTCCTCCGCGAAGGGGATGGAGTCCGCCGGGGACGGCAGGCCGGCGTCTGCGCCGTACTCCCCGTCCCCCACCACACCGGAGGCGAACGCCGTCTGGTAGGCGCCCGGGCACACCTCGCCCATGTAGCGCACGACGTCCGGCAGGTCCTCGCTGCGCACCACGGTGGCACGGTAGTTGACCCTGCCCGGGACGGCCTCGGTGAGGCGGCGCATGTTCTCGAGGACGGCCGGGGACGACGGTCCCCCGTCGCGCTGCGGCCGGTTGCGGTCGTGGACCGCGGGCGGGCCGTCGAACCCCACGAGCAGGCGGAAGCCGTTCTCGTCGAACCAGGCGATCGCGTCGTCGTCCAGCAGCACCGAGTTGGTGCAGACGGCGAACTCCACACGCTTGCCGGCCGCGGCGGCGGACTCACGCGCGTGCGCCGTCACCTTCTTGAGCAGCGGCAGCGCGAGCAGCGGCTCGCCGCCGAAGAACGAGATGGCCACCTTCTCGCTGTCGCCGGACTGCCCGATCAGCCAGTCCACGGTGCGCAGGGCCGTCTCCTCGCTCATCATGCCGGCGTCGCCGTACTCGCCGCCGGCGCCGTAGCAGTACGTGCAACGCAGGTTGCAGCGTTGCGCGATGAGCAGGTTGATCGCGCAGATCGGCGGAGCGTCGGCACCGTCCTGCGCTGCCTTCTTGACGGCCGTGCCGGTCACCGGCTGGGGGCTCACGAGCTCGAGGCGGAACAGCTCGAGCTCGTCCTCGCGGGCGCGCGGCGCCAGAGGGTCTGCGGCGATGCGCTCCAGGGTCGCGATGAACCCGTCGGGGACGCGCCGCCCGATCATGCGCACGGGATTGACGACGTACTCGTGGCCGCCCCGCGTGAAGGCGTGCCAGGGCCGCAGGTACAGCGGCCGGGGGCTGTCGGGTTCCGGGGTCATCGTGCCTCTCGATCCGGGGTCAGCGTTCGTCTGCGGAGCGGGGGAGCCCGTCGAAGACCCGCGCGAGGCCGTCGCAGCCCGGGGGCCGCTCCTCGTGGCGTGCCTTGACGGCGGCATTGACGTGGACGGCGCCGACGAAGCCGCAGCGGGACGCCCAGGGACAGCGCTCGCAGGCGAAGCACGAAGGCAGGTCGAGCTGGTGGAAGGCGAGCTCGGGGTCGGAGAGCCAGAGCATCGCCGCCAGCACGTCGGCCTCGGCGAAGTGGCGCCGCAGCTCGCGCTCGACGCCGGCGGCGGCGAGCCCGCTCACGGCGAGCGCCAGGGCGGAGGTCAGGCAGCGCTCGCCTGAGGACCGCGACGACACGACGTCGGTCGCGGCGCCCGGACGCATCGCCGGCGACCCGGCGGCCCGGCCGGCCGCGGGCCGGCCCGCGAGGCCGGCGGCGGCGGCGTCCCGCCGGCGCCCCTCGCGCAGCAGCGCGAGCGCCCGGCCCGGCTCACCGAGCCGCAGCCACACGTACGGCAGCAGCTCCTCGAGGCCGGGGGCGCGGTTGGCGACGCCGTGCAGCCACAGCGCCTGCGGGTTCCGGCGGCCGACGAGCCCGGGGTCCATGTACGCCTCGGCCGCCTCCGCGAAGGCCCGCAACTCCTCGTCGGTCGAGCCGGCCAGGTCGTTCCACGTGAGCAGGTGGTCGTTGCTGAACGCGTACCAGCCGGCGAGCTCGTCCAGGTCGCCCACCTCGGCCTCGCTCACCCCGGGGATGTAGACCCAGAACGCGGGGAACCCGAGGAACGAGACGTCGCGCACGAACAGCCGCCACCCCTGCGCCTCCACCCGCCGGAGCAGGATGGCGAGATCCGCGGCGTCGTCCGCCCCTTCTTCCCAGCGACCACCGTCGAACGGCGGGTCGCCGGGACCCGGGAGGATCGCCAGCGGGAAGCGCACGGCGCCGGTGCGGAAGTAGTTGCGCAGGTGCTTTGACACGGCCCGGTGGTCCCCGGCCGCGAGCGCCTCGGCCAGCGGGTCGTCGCCGAGGTCGATGGGCAGCAGGCGGGAGGTGTACCCCGTCTGGAAGATCTCGGTGAAGCAGCGCTCCAGGGCCGTCACCGGCGACGGCGCCGCCCCGATGTGGAACGCGCAGGCGCCGTGCTCCGGGTCGTGGATCAGGGCGCCGATCACCGGCACGCCCATGCCGAACGAGCAGTCCTTCACGGTCACCGTCCACCCCTGCGAGGCCCGGAGGTCGCCGATGCGCGCGACGATCTCCGCCCCGCCGAAGAAGGCGAGCGGGATCTCCGGCAGGCGCGGCTGCTCGACGAAGATGCGCTTCATCGCGTGGCGCTCGAAGAGCTCGCACACGCCCTGGACGAGGGCCTCGGTGGGCGTGTTGCCGGCGCACATGCCGTTCGACGCCACGTGGATCTCGAGCAGGCGGAGAGGCACGAGCACCTCTTCGCGCCGCGCCGGCTCGTAGAACGGCGCGCACAGCACCTCACGCAGCCCGAGCCGGTCGCGCAGGTAGGCGAGCTGCCGCGCCGGGTCGTCGAGGCCGAGCAGGCCGGCGAGGCTCGCCCCGCACCGCTCGACGGCCTCGCCCACCGGCAGCACGACCTCGCGCGGGTCGCCGTGGAAGCGGGCCAGCGGCGCGCGGGCGGCCAGCTGCTCGCGCCGCCGCGCCGCCGCAGGGTACGCGCGGTAGTACGCCTCGCCGGCCACGTGCAGGTGGCTCGGGTGAGTGAGGTTGCCGTTCTGCAGGCGCTCGAAGAACTCCGCGTGCGCGCTGGCGCGCGAGTACTCGCGGGTCATGCCCTTGCCGTTCGCCCCCATGCGCAGCATGGGGTAGGCGAGGTCGGCGGTCTCGACGCGGCCGCTGTGGAACGACAGCGTGTCGCGCTCGGTCTCGGCCGTCCCGATACCGACCTCGTCGAGGATGGCGCGCAGGCGCGCGACCGTCTCCTCGGGCGGAGCCTGCTTGTACGGCTTTCCCCGAGCCGTCACGCCCGGTCAGCCCTCCGTCTCGTGCGTGAACCCGCAGCCGCCCCACCACGGCTCGGTCTCGTGCGTGGAGCCGCAGTGCCCCGGCTCGTTCTCGTGCGTCAGGCCGCAGTGCTCGGTCTCGTGGGTGAAGCCGCAGTGACCGCCGCCGGCGACGGCGTCCATCTCCTCGTCGGCGAGGCTGACCTTGAGGCTCTCCTCGTCGCTGAGCTCGAGCGAGCGCGCCTCGGCGAGCTCCTCGAGGGTGAAGTCGAAGCCGGCGGCCTGCACGACGGCGCGCCGTTCCTCGGGGCCGGCCGCACCCCGCATCTCAGCCATGAACCCGGGGTCCTCGACGAGCCTGCGCAGACAGGCCCTGGCACTCTCCAGTGACATCTCGTTCCTCCTCGTCGACGTGCGGCCACGGCACGGGCGCAGGCCCGGCCGCGGTCACTCGATCTCGTGCGTGAGGCCGCAGTGCCCCTCGGCCTCGTGCGTCCAGCCGCAACGGCCGCCGGCCTCCGATTCGTGCGTCTTCCCACAGTGCTCGACCTCGTGGGTGGAGCCGCAGTGACCGCCGCCGGCGACGGCGTCCATCTCCTCGTCGGCGAGGCTGATCTTGAGGCTCTCCTCGTCGCTGAGCTCGAGCGAGCGCGCCTCGGCGAGCTCCTCGAGCGTGAAATCGAAGCCGGCGGCCTGCACGACGGCGCGGCGGGAGGCGGGGCCGTCCGCGCCCCGCACCGCGGTCATGAACGCGGGGTCGTCGATCAGGCGGCGCAGGCAGGCGCGCGCATCTTCAACTGACATCTCATACCTCCCGGAAGGAGCACGGGGACGGCGCGGACGCCGTGCAGGGCGCCGTCACTCGGTCTCGTGGGTGTAGCCGCAGTGGCCCTCTTCGTGCGTGTAGCCGCAGTGCTCGGACTCGTGCGTGACGCCGCACAGGATGCCGCCGGCCACGCCGTCGATCTCCTCGTCGGCGAGGCTGATCCTGAGACTCTCCTCGTCGCTGAGCTCGAGCGAGCGCGCCTCGGCGAGCTCCTCGAGCGTGAAGTCGTAGCCGGCGGCCTGGACGACGGCGCGCCGCTCCTCTGCGCCGGCCGCGCCCCTGACCTCGGCCATGAACGCCGGGTCGTCGACAAGCCGGCGCAGGCAGGCCCTGGCATCTTCCACTGACATCTCGTCCCTCCTCGTCGCGTGGCGGTCGCCGCCGGTCAGTCCGGCGGGATGTATCCGTGCTCGGCCTCGTGCGTCCAGCCGCAGTGGCCCTCGCCCTCGTGGGTCCAGCCGCACCCCGAGCCGCCGGCCACGGCGTCGATCTCCTCGTCGGCGAGGCTGATCCTGAGGCTCTCCTCGTCGCTCAGCTCGAGCGAGCGCGCCTCGGCGAGCTCCTCGAGCGCGAAGTCGTAGCCGGCGGCCTGCACGACGGCGCGACGCTCTTCGGGACCCGCCGCCGCTCTGACCTCGGCCATGAACTCCGGGTCGTCCACCAGGCGGCGCAGACACGCCCTGGCATCCTCCACTGACATCTCGTCCCTCCTCGTGTGGCGCGGCGATGGGCGCGGGCGCGGGGGGGTCGCCGCGCGACACAGTCCCCCGGCCCGGCCGGCGCTCAGTACCCGAACACCTCCGGCTCGTGCGTCCAGCCGCAGTGGCCCTCGCTCTCGTGGGTCCAGCCGCAGCCCGAACCGCCGGCGACGGCGTCGACCTCCTCGTCGGCGAGGGTGATGCTGAGGCTCTCCTCGTCGGTCAGCTCGAGCGAGCGCGCCTCGGCGAGTTCCTCGAGGGTGAAGTCGAAGCCGGCGGCCTCGACGACGGCACGCCGTTCGTCGGGGCCCCCGGCACCCCTGACCTCGGCCATGAACGCCGGGTCGTCAATCAGGCGGCGCAGGCACGCCCTGGCGCTCTCTACAGACATGCGGACCTCCATGGCTTCTTCGCACGACGCGACCCCTGGAACGCCCACGAGCCCGGCCCGACCGGCTGCGCCGCACTGCGGAAGAGTGTCGGTGCCGCGGGGGGACGACGTGAGCCCTCGCCGGAAGGTTTACCGGTTCCTCGTACGATGTCAACGCCTGGGAACGCGCAGCCGGGGAGCACCACGAGAGCGGCCGGAAGAGCCGGGCGGCCGCCGCCGGCCTGAGCGGGCGGAGCGCGCCTGCGGCGGGGCGCACCTGCGGGGGGGCGCGCCTGCGGCGCGCCCCGCCCGTTCACTGCGCCCGCGTCAGGTCGTACACCGTCACGCCGCCGACGGTGCTGGACGTGAACGTGGACGTGACCCAGCTGGTGATCGCCGACGACGCGCCCGAGCCGCCGCCGGGGCCGCCGCCGGGGCCGCCGCCCGTGCCGCCGCCGGCGGAGAGGAAGTAGTGGACCTCGCCGGCGGCCACCAGAGACTTGAACTCCTCCAGCGTCGGCCAGGGATCGCTGCCGTTGAAGCCGCCGATGGCCATGACCGGCTCGTCGGCGGCGAGCTGGACGCCGGCGGCCGAGTTGGCGCCGACGGCCGCCGCTACCCAGGTGTACTGGTCGGCGTCGGTCTGCAGGAGTGTCACGAGCTCGGAGCTCGGCGTGCTCGCGTCGAGCAGGCCGCCCAGACCGCCGTTCCCGCCCGGTCCGCCCCGGCCGTCGCCCTGGCCGCCGAAGCCGCCGGGCGCCGACGGCGGCGCCGTGCCCTCGAAGGAGGCCGGCATGGCGGGCGGCGTGCCGGCCTGGCCGTCCTGCTGCGTCGCGAACGCGGGTGGCCGGCCGCCGGGCATGCCGCCCTGGCCGCCGGGGCCGCCGCCCGGCATGCCGCCCATGGCGAAGCTGCCGCTCACGGTGGGCCCGGCCAGCGGGATCGAGCCGGTGTGCGGCGTCAGCACGGTGTCGACGGCGTAGGCGGCAGGGCCGGCGAGCACCACGGCCACGCCGGCCACGACCAGCGCCAGGCGCAGCGGACGGCTGCCCGAGGGCAGGAGCGGCAGCAGCGCGATGCTCAGCGCCACCGCCACGCCGCCGCCGAGCACCGCGTAGCGCAAGGCGGGCAGCCAGTCGGCGCTGCGGTCGAGCAGGACGAAGGCCCAGACGCACGAGCCGGCCAGCGTCGCGGCCAGCAGGAACCGGCTCCACAGCTTCTCGCGACGCGCCCACAGCGCCACGGCGCCGGTGCCGACCAGGGCGCCGATCGCCGGCGCGAGCGCGACGGAGTAGTACTGGTGGATGATCCCGGCGCCGTAGCTGAACACCACGGCGGTCACGGCGAACCAGCCGCCCCACAGCAGGACGGAGGCGCGCAGCCTGTCGGTGCGCGGGGCGCGCCAGGCGATCAGCAGGCAGGCCGCGCCCAGCACCAGGGCAGCCGGGATGAGCCAGGCGATCTGCCCGCCCCAGTCGGTCTGGAACAGGCGGGTGATGCCCGTGATGCCCCAGCGCCCGGCCTGGCCGGCGGCGCCGCCGCCGACGCTGCCGGTCTCGTTGCCGGTCAGGCGGCCGAGGCCGTTGTAGCCGATCGTCAGCTCGAGGATGCTGTTCGTCTGCGAGCCGCCGATGTACGGCCGCGCGGACGCGGGCCACAGCGTCACGGCCGCGATCCACCAGCCGGCGGAGACGACCACGGCCACGCCGGCCAGCCCCACCTGCCACAGCCGCTTGAGCCGCTTCGGCTTGCCGGCCACCAGATAGACGAGCACCAGCGCCGGGACCACCAGGAAGGCCTGCAGCATCTTGGTCATGAAGCCGGCGCCGACGAGGGCCCCGGCCGCCACGAGCCACCAGGTGCGGCCGCCGTCCACGGCGCGCACCGTGGCGTACGCCGCGCCGACCAGCAGCAGCACGAGCAGCGCGTCGGGGTTGTTGAAGCGGAACATGAGCGCGGCGACCGGCGTCAGCGCCATCGCCGCGCCGGCGATCAGGCCGGCGGCGGGGCCGGCCCACGCGCGGCCGGGCCGTCCCGCCGGCACACCGGCGCCGTCCGGGCCGCCGGTCCGGCGGCTCACCGCGGCGCCGGCCCAGCGCTTGACTGCCGCGTACAGCAGCCCGACCGACGCGACGCCGGCGAGCGCCTGCGGCACGAGGATGCTCCAGGCGTTCACACCGAAGACCCGCGCCGAGGCGGCCATGACCCACAGCGACAGCGGCGTCTTGTCGACGGTGATGAAGCTCGCGCCGTCGAACGAGCCGAAGAAGAAGGCCTTCCAGCTCTTCGTCATGCCCTGCACCGCGGCGGAGTAGTAGGCGTTCGCCCAGCCGGACGCGCCCAGGTCCCACAGGTACAGGCCGGCCGTCACGGCCAGCAGCAGAAGCAGCAGCGGACGCGCCCAGCGGGGATCCTCGTCGGGACTCCTCACCAGACGCCGCGCCAGGCTCTTCACGCTCATGATGCAGCTCCTCCGTCACGGGCGGGGCCGCTTCGCCGCCGCCCTCTCCTCTGCCGCGGCGGGCCGCCTCGGCCCGCCGCCCGCGGTCCGGGGCGGGGCCGCTTCGCCGCCGCCCTCCGCCGCGTCGTCTCACGGACGAGGATGAGCGGCGTTCCTGAGCGCCCGCTGTGACCGCGCCGGGAGGAGACGGTGACCGGCCCGCGGGGTGTACCCTCTCAGCGGGCTCACAGCGGGCTCTGCGATCCACAGCGGGCTCACAGCGGACTCACCGGGTCGCCCCAGCCGGTCTTGAGAGAGTCCCCTCGACAGGAGGTGACCCGATGAGCAAGACCCAGGCCAAACTGCGGATCCTCGTGGTGGACGACGAGCCGTCCATCGTGGACGCCGTCGGCATGTCCCTGCGCTACGAAGGGTTCGAGGTGGACGAGGCGGGGACGGGGCGGGCGGCCCTCGACGCAGTCGAGCAGCGCCCGCCCGACCTCATCGTCCTCGACATCATGCTCCCGGACTTCGACGGGCTCGAGGTCACACGCCGCCTGCGCGCCCGCGGCGTGCACACGCCGGTCCTCTTCCTCACCGCCAGGGACGCGGTCGAGGACAAGGTCGCCGGCCTCACCGTCGGCGGCGACGACTACGTGACCAAGCCGTTCGCCCTGGCCGAGATCGTCGCCCGAGCCCGCGCGATCCTGCGTCGCACCCTGGGCGACCAGCACGACGACGGCGTGCTCCGCTTCGCCGACGTCGAGCTCGACGAGAACGCCCACGAGGTGCGCCGCGCCGGCAACCAGATCCAGCTCACGGCCACCGAGTTCAACGTCCTGCGCTTCTTCCTGCTCAACCCCCGCCAGGTGCTGAGCAAGACGCAGATCCTTGACAACGTCTGGCACTACGACTTCGGCGGCGACGGCAACGTCGTCGAGACCTACGTGGGCTATCTGCGCCGCAAGCTCGACGCCTTCGGCCCGCCGCTCATCCACACCATCCGGCTGGTCGGTTACATCCTCCGCGACGACGGTCCGGCCGGGGCCTGAGGACGCCGGTCCGTGTCGCTGCGCGTCCGCCTGCTGCTGGCCGTCGGGGCCGTCGCCCTGGTGGCGCTCCTCGCCGCCGACGTGGCGACCTACTACTCGCTGCGCTCGTCGCTGTTCGGGCGCGCGGACGAGACCCTGGCCGTCATCCAGCACGCCGTCGAGCGCTCGCTGATCGACGGACCGGGCGCGAAGCCGCCGGGCGGCACCGGGGCGACGCAGACGGCCCCGGCGGGCGCAGCCTCAGCCGGGGCCGCGACGGGCGCCCTCGCGGGCACCGCCGACGGCACGCCCGGCGCCACGAGCGAGACCACGCCGGCGGCTTCGCCGCAGCTCCCCGACACCATCATGCATATCGCGCCCGGCACCTTCGTGCAGGTCCGCTCTGCAAGCGGCACGCCGATCTCCGGCCAGGTCCAGCCCGCCTCGCTGCCCGGCGGCACGCAGTACACGCCGGAGCTGCCGGCCACCATCGCCGGCCTCGACGCGCTGCGCGGGACGGCGGTCTTCCCCACGGCGTTCCCCACCGCGAGACCGTCACCGGGCGCCGAGCGGCCACCGCAGCCGCCGGGCGTCTCCTTCACCACCACGGCGGTCGAATCCGGCGGCCCGCACTTCCGCGTGCGCGCCTCGCTCCTCCCCGGCGGTGAGCAGCTCATCATCGCCACGCCGCTCACGGAGACGTACACCACCCTCAACCGCCTGCTCGTCGTCGAGGTCGTCGTCACCGTCGTCGCCCTCGCCGCGGCGATGCTCCTGGGCTGGTGGCTGGTGCGCGTCGGCCTTCGCCCGCTGGCCGACGTCGAGCGCACCGCCGAGGCCATCGCCGACGGCGAGCTCCACCAGCGCGTCGCCGTGGACCACCCGAAGACCGAGGTCGGACGCCTCGCGACCGTGCTCAACACCATGCTGGGCCGCATCCAGGAAGCCTTCGCCGAGCGCGACGAGACCGAGGCCGAGCTGCGCGAATCCGAGGACCGCATGCGACGGTTCGTCGGCGACGCGTCTCACGAACTGCGCACACCGCTCGCCGCCGTCTCCGCCTACGCCGAACTGCTGGACAACGACGTCGTGGACACCGAGGAGGACCGCGAGCGCGTCGTCGACAACATCCGCGACGAGACCGCCCGCATGGGCACGCTCGTCCAGGACCTGCTGCTGCTCGCGCGCATGGACGAGGGCCGGCCGATGACCTGCGAGCCGACGGAGCTGGTCTCGCTGGTCGCCGACACGATCCACGCCGCGACCACCGTCGGCCCCGAGTGGCCGGTCACGCTGCAGGCCGGGCAGCCCGTCGAGGTGTGCGGCGACCGCGAGAAACTCCGCCAGGTGGTCGCCAACCTGCTGGGCAACGTGCGCATGCACACGCCGGCCGGCACGCGCACGGTCGTCACCGTGCGCGAGGACGCCGGCGCCCCTGGCGGCCCCGGCCCGGCCGGCGCCG
>CAIXSE010000231.1 GCA_903921965.1 uncultured Thermoleophilia bacterium
CTGTTCCCGCTCGTGCACAACCGCGAGGCCGTGCGCACGCTGCTCGACCTCGCGGGCAAGGGGCTGCCGTGCATCTACAGCCCCGTCTCCACGGCGGGCACCGTCGCGCCGATGACCGTCGCGGGCTCGACGGTGGTCGTCAACGCCGGCGTGCTGGCCGGCCTCGTGATGGCCCAGCTCAAGCGCGAGGGCGCCCCGTACATCGCCATCGGCTGGGCCGGTGAGGCCATGGACATGCGCACCATGGTCGACGTCTTCGCCTGGCCCGACCACCGCGGCGTGTACTCGTCGCTGCTGCACTGGTACGGGCTGCCGCTGTGGACGCTCGGCGGCGTCACCGACAGCAAGCTGCCCGACCAGCAGGCGGCGGCCGAGATGGCCTTGACCCTCCTGGCCGACGCCGTCACCGGCGGGCACATCAACCACAACATCGGCTTCATCGAGTCGGCGTTCACCGGGTCGCTGACGCAGGTGGTGCTGGGCGACGACATCGTCGGGTGGATCAAGGCATTCGTCGCGCCGGTGGACCTGAGCGACGAAGCGCTGGGGCTCGACGTGATCGATGCGGTCGGGCCGGGCGGGCTGTTCCTCAAGCACAGGCACACGCGCGTGCACGCGCGCGACCGGTTCCAGCCCGCCGTGTTCGACCGCAGCACCTGGGAGGACTGGAGCGCGCGCGGCGGCAGGGACGCCACCGCCGTCGCCGCCGCGCGCGTGGACGAACTGCTCGAGACACACCGGCCGGAGCCGCTGCCGGCGAGCGTGCAGGCCGCGGTGGACGACGTCGTCGCCCGCGCCCTGGACCGCGCCCGCCGCGCCTGACCGCCGCGGGAAGGAAGGGGAGGGCACGCCATGACGAAGGAGCAGCGCATCCCGACACGGCTCGGCGACGGGTCGCTCCTCGCGATGACGCGCAGCGAGATGCGGGCGGACATCGAGGCCGGCGTCGCGGCGGCCGTGAAGCGCGGCCGAGTCGCGCCGCTCGCGACCGACGAGGCCGGCCACCTGCTGGACATCTGCGCCTCGCGGGCGAGGTTCAGCAGCGTCGACCTCGGTGCCGAGGTGGTCCTCAGCATCGACGGCACCGGCGGGCAGCTCGCCGGCGGCCGCCAGGGCGACCTGCTGGCGTTCGAGCAGTACCTGGGCGCCGACATCGTCGAGCTCTACCACATGGACTACTCGTTCAAGGCGGTGAAGACGGTGCTGCCGTTCGAGCGGCAGACGCTCAAGAACGCGCAGCAGGCACTCACCGTGCCGCTGCAGTACGGCGCCATGCCGGACCTGGGGCGGTACTCGCGGCCGGACGGCCCGGTCGCGAACTGGTCGGAGCTCCTGCCGCTCGGGCGCATCGCGGAGGCGCGTGCGGCCCAGGAGGAGGCGGCCGCGATGGCCGCACACGACATCGCCTTCGTGGCCGAAGGGGTGTGGGAGGCGGGGGCCGACGCCATCGACCTGGACACGTGCGGCGCGGCCGGCGACGCCGACCTCCTGGCCGCGCTCAACGCGGCGCGCGCGATCCGCGAGCACTGCCCCGGCATGGGCATCGAGATGGGCATGGCGAGCGAGATGGTGCTCGGCATGCACGGCGAGCTGGAGTGGGAGGGCGTCCGCCTCGCGGGCCTCCGGTCTCACGAGCAGGTCCAGCTGGCGGCGGCGGCGGGCGCCACCGTGTTCGGGCCCGCCGTGAACGTCAACTCGACGAAGTCGCTGCCCTGGAACCTCGCCCGCGCGCTGACCCTCGTCAAGCCGTGCTGCGAGCAGTCGCCGATCCCCGTGCACATGAACGTCGGGATGGGCGTCGGCGGCGTACCGATGGCCGTCCGCGCGCCGGTCGACGCCGTCTCACGCGCCGCGCGCGCCTGCGTCGACATCCTCGCGGTCGACGGGTTGTAGGTGGGCGCCGGCGATCCGCTCGGGATGAGCGC
>CAIXSE010000232.1 GCA_903921965.1 uncultured Thermoleophilia bacterium
CAGGGGAACCGCTCGTACTCCTCGTGCAGCGGCCGCTCCGGCGTCTCCGGGAAGTGCCGCAGCAGGTGGTGGCCGAACTCGCGCCAGCCGAGCTGGCGCAGGAAGGCCCCGGCGGAGCGGCTCAGGCCGGGCGCGTGCTCCCCGTCCCGCCCAGCGGGCGCGACCGCCGCCTCCACCTGCAGGCCGGCCTCGGCGAGGCGGCCGGACACCGCGTCCCAGACCTGGGGCGCCGTGACCTCGCCCCAGTGCAGGTGCGGTGACAGTCTCGAGGTGGCCTCCTCGGCGACGAGGTCCCTCGCCGTCGCGTACTCGGCGAGGGGACCGTCGAGGAAGGCGTCCAGACGGGCACGACCGCCGGCTTCGCCGGGGTTCCAGACCTCGCCGAAGCCCTCCGCCCAGGCCGGCTCTGTCGCGGCGACGAGCTCCGCGACCGGGACGCCGTGCGGCCCCCCCGGCTGCTCCGGCGCCGGCGGCAGCGGGCCGGCAGGGCCGGAAGAGCCCGCCGTGGCCGGCCCGGTGCCGCGCGGGGCGCCGGAGCCCGCGCCGAGGTCCCGGAGGCAGGCCCGCCAGTAGGGCGTGAAGACGGTGTAGGGGCGGCCCTGCTGCGTGAGGGGGCCGCCCGGGTCGAGCAGCAGGTTGCCGGACGGGACGAGCACCGGCTCGACGCCCGCGCGCCGCAGCGCGGCGCTCACGGCGTCGTCGTCGGCGAGCTCCTCCGGCTCGAGGCCCGCGGCCCAGACGACGGCGCGGGCGCCGAGGGCCGCCGCCAGCTCGGCGACCAGCACGACCGGGTCGCCACGCAGGACCGTCAGCTGCGAGCCGTGCCGCTGCAGCGCCTCGTCGAGCGCGGCGAGCGAGCGTGCCAGCCACCAGCGCGCGGCCGCGCCCGGCGCCCACGTGCGGCGCTCGCGCGGCTCCCACACGAAGACGGGCAGCAGGCGGCCCCGCGCGCCTCCGGCGCGGCCCGCCGCCTCGTCCAGCGCCGCGTTGTCCGCCAGCCGCAGGTCGCGGCGCAGCCAGACGAGGACGACGTCCCCGGAACGGTCGCTCACTGCAGGATCCTCCCTCCTCGTCCGCACCCTCGCGGCCAGTGTACGGCGGGGTATATGACGAGTGGAACCGGTACCGCTCCGCGGAGGCCCGCCATGACCAGACACCCGCCCGTCACGATCTACTCGCTCACCACCTGCGGGTGGAGCAAGAAGACCAAGGCCTATTTCAAGCAGCACGGCGTCGACGCCTTCGTCATCGAATACGATATGGCCGGCCCCGACCTGCAGCGCAAGATCTCCGACGAGATGCGGCGGCACGGCGCCGACGGCTTCCCCTTCGTCAAGATCGGGAGGCACGTGGTCAAGGGGTACGACCCGGGGGCCTTCGAGCGGCTGCTGAAGGCCGCCTGACAGGACGCGCGACGGAGGGTGAGCGACACGATGGGCGAGCAGAGCAAGACGGTCGAGTTGTACACGCTGAGCACGTGCCCCTGGTCGCGCTCGGCACGGGCGTTCCTGGACGAGCGCGGGGTCCCCTACGCTTACGTGGACTACGACCTGGCCGATCCGCACGAGCAGCACCACATCCGCGAAGAGATGATCGCCAGGGGGGCGGCGGCGTTCCCGTTCGTGAAGATCGGCGATGACTTCATCGTCGGCTACAACCCCGACGCTTTCACCCGGCTCCTGGGTCTCGACGGGCCGGACGGGGAGTGAGGGAGCGGCCCCGCGCCCCGGTCGTGTCCGCGCCGGGCGGAGGTGCGCCCTGCAGGTGACGGCGCGGTCGTACGGCGAAGCGCCGTTGCGGATGGGGAGAGAAGGATGGTCGGGGTGGGCGGATTTGAACCGCCGACCTCTCGGTCCCGAACCGAGCGCTCTACCAAGCTGAGCCACACCCCGACGCGAGGAGGGATTCTATAGGAAGGCGGGCGGGCACGCTACCGGGTCCGGCGTGCGGCGCGCCGTCCCCGCTCGCCGACGTGGTCCCGACAGTGCCGCTTCCTTAACTATGCAGACGGTAGTACTGTGCTGAGTGCACCAAGGGTGCGGCGCGCCCGCACGGGGCCGCGCGGGGAGGAGGGTCACATGGGCGTTCCGCTCGTTACGCTGTCTCGCAGGTACGTTCGTCTCTCGCTCCGGCTGATCGTACCTCTGCTCTCGTGCGCCGCGCTTCTGGCGTGCGCCGGGACGGCTGCGGCCGCCCCGGCGGCCGGGGGGCCCGACGCCGGCACGTTCGTCTGGCCGGAGCCCCTGGAGTACGCCCTCCCGGGCATGAACACGGTGACCACCGTGCTCGACGGCCCCGGGGCGTCGGTGTACGAAGTCGCCCTGGTCGGCTCCCTGCGGGACGCGGAGGGCTCTCATGCATCCGTCGCCGTGACGCGTGTCGCGTGCGGCAGCGGCCGCGTGCTCTGGCGCTACCTGTACGAGGCTCCGCAAGGCTGGCGCGCCGAATCCGACAGCGCTGCCGTCGCGCCCAACGGCGACATCGTCGTGGTGGGCTATGAGGTCGCGGGGGACGCGGACGCCGCGCGGTGGTTCGTCTGCAGGCTGCGGGCGTCGGACGGCAAGCGACGCTGGCTGAGGACCACCGGCAGTTCGGTCGGTGAGGATGCCGCCCCGTTCGGGGTCGCCGTGGACGCCGACGGCTGTGCGTTCGTGTCCGGCGTGGTCACGCCCGCGTCGGCGGACCCTGCGCCGCGGCATGAAGGGCTGCTCGTGAAGTACGACCGGCGCGGCAGGCAGCTGTGGACGGTCTCGCTGGCGTCGACCGCCAACGACACGTTCGAGGGCGTGGCTCCGGATGGCCAAGGCGGCGTCTTCGTGACGGGGCGGCGCCTGGCGGACTTCAAGACGAAGACCGGCAAGTGCCTGCTCGCCCGCTACGACCGGTCCGGCCGTCGCATGTGGGCCCGGCAGACCTGCGACGGTCTCTGGTCACCGAGCGCCCCGGTCCTCGCGGGCGATCGCATCTACGTCTCCGTCTACGGCTGGTCCTCCTGGATGGACCAGCAGCGCCCCTTCGTGAAGCGCTACACGCCGCGCGGCGCCCTCGAGTGGACGCGGTACGTCGACGGTCTGCCGGGAGACGTGCGCTACGCCAACGACCTCGCAGTGGACGCCGCCGGCGACATCGTCATCGCCGGGGGGGCGGCGAAGAACGTCGCGGTGCCGGGCGGGCCGGACCTCGAGTCCGTGGGCTGGGTGGCCAAGTTCCGGCACCGGACGGGGAAGAGGCTCTGGACCAGCTGGTTCTACAACGACAGCGGGGACGACGCGTTCGGCGGTTACGTGCACGCCCTCGACACCGACAGACAGGGACGGGTCTACCTGGGCGGCAGCTGGGGCATGGACGCGTCGGGGGCGGGCTACGCGCCCGTCGTCGTCCGCTATGCGGCCGAGACGGGCCTGCCGGCGAAGAGGTGGCTGATGGGCGGCGAGGGGGACTGCTACGCGCTCCTCGCCGGCGCTGACGGTGTGTACGCGGGGTGCGGCATCGGCGAGTACCCCGACGGGACGAGTGCGCTGTACCGGCTGAGGCCCTGAGGGCGCTCCGGACGGTCGACGGGACACCGGCCGCGGGCGGCGGCGCCGCGACGTGGGTCAGGCGGGACCGCGGTCGCCGGCGCCCGTCCCGACCGTGCGTCCGAGCCGCGCGAGCAGCGTCATCAGGCTCGCGTTGATCGCCTCGGCCGTCTCGTGCACGGTCGCCTTCTCGGGGTAGATCTCGTAGCGCTCGCGCTCCTCGGGCGGCGTGAGGTTGGGCATCACGACGTTGGCGCCGCGCTGCAGCCCGTGGGCGCGGCCCCCGGCCTTGTCGACCAGCGAGAGCGCGGTCGTCGCCGGCAGGTTCGCGTCGGGCCGCGCCAGGCGCGTGAGGGCGAGCACCTTGCAGGTCATGAGCTCGGTGTTGGGTGCCTGGTCCGCGGGCCAGCCGCCCTCCGCCTGCCGGCGCTCGAACTCCTGTCCCAGGGGCGTCGCCGGGTGGGGCAGGTAGGGGCCGATGCCGATCATGTCCATGTCCATGCCGCGGAAGAGCTCGATGTCGTCGGCGATGCTGGCGTGCGTCTGACCGGGGATGCCGACCATGATGCCGGTGCCGGCCTCGTAGCCGAGTTCCTGCAGGCGCCGCAGGATGGCGAGGCGGTCGCTCACGCGCCCCGGCAGGTCGGGGTGGATGCGCCGGTACAGGTCCGCGTCGGACGTCTCGAAGCGCAGCAGGTAGCGGTCGGCGCCGGCCCGGCGCCAGACGGCGAGGTCCTCGTCCGGACGCTCGCCCAGGCTCAGGGTGACCGCCGAGATGGTCGTCTCGCTGCGGATGCGGCGCAGGACGCGGGTCATCCACTCGCGCGTGATGCCGTAGTCCTCGCCGGCCTGCATCACCAGCGTCCCGTAGCCGAACCTGACGGCCTTGCGCGCGCAGGCGAGCACGACGTCCTCGGGGACCCGGTAGCGCTCGATGCCGCGGTTGGCCGCGCGGATGCCGCAGTACGTGCAGCCGCGCACGCAGTGGTTGCTGACCTCTATGAGGCCGCGGAGGTGGACCGCGTCGCCCACGTGGCGGCGCCGGGTCTCGTCGGCCGCTGCCCACAGGGTCTCGAGCGCCGCCTCGTCCTCGGTGCGCAGCCACCATTCGATGGCCTCGCGCGTGAGGGCGTCGGCGACGCCGAGGGGCGGGGGAGAGGCTGGATGGTTCATCGCCGGACGCGCCCCTCGTGTGGCCGGGTGTGCCGGGGCGCGCTCAGCACAGGTCGTCGACGGCGGCGTTCTCGGGCAGGCCGGCCGTGACCGGCTCCGCCGGCAGGTGGCCGGCCCGCCTGGCCCGCGCCGCGCGCAGCGCCTCGAGCGCGGCGGGGAACGGCTGCAGGGCGCGGTCGAAGATGCCGAGGCTGAAGGCGATCACCAGGCCGTAGTTGGTGATCGGCACGCCCTGCTGCCGGCAGCGCATGATGCGCCCGAGCATCGCCCTGCGGTTGAAGGTGCAGGCGCCGCAGTGCACGACGAGGTCCCAGCGCGAGAGGTCCTCGGGGAAGTCGTGGCCCTGCATGTGCTCGATGCTGAGCTTGCCGCCGACGTACTGCGTCAGCCAGCGGGGGATCTTGACGCGGCCGATGTCCTCGGCGATGGGGTGGTGGCTGCAGGCCTCGGCGATGAGGATGTTGGCGCCGCTCCTGAGGTCGTCGACGGCGAGCGTACCCTCGACCTGGCTGACGAGGTCGCCCTTGAAGCGGCTGAAGAGGATGCTGAAGCTCGTCATCGGGACGTCGGGCGGGGTGTCGGCCGCCACCTTGAGGAAGGCCTGGGAGTCGGTGACCACGAGCCGCGGCGGGCGGTTGAGCCGCTCGATGGCGTTGCGGAGCTCCCTCTCCTTGACGACGAGCGCCATGGCGTCGCTGTCCATGAGGTCGCGGATGCTCTGCACCTGCGGCAGGATCAGGCGCCCGCGCGGCGCCTCCTTGTCGATGGGCACGACCAGCACGGCGAGCTCGCCGGTGTTGACGAGATCGCCGAGGATGGTGGGGTTGTCGATGAAGTCCGGCGGCGCCGCGTCGAGCAGCGCCTGGCGGAAGTCGAGGATGCCGCGGCCCTCGCGGGCGGCCGTCATGACCGGCTTCAGCTTCAGTGCTTCGAGCCGCGGCACGGGCGCGGGGCGGCTCACCAGGTCGCTCTTGTTGAACACCACGACGACGGGCGTCTTGCGCTCGAGGAGCTCGTCGAGGATGCCGTCCTCGAACTCGCCCCAGCTGCCGGCCTCGGTGACCAGCACGCCGAGGTCGGTGCGGTCGAACACCTGCATGGTGCGCTTCGCGCGGAGCTCGCCGAGGGCGCCGACGTCGTCGATGCCGGCGGTGTCGATGAAGAGCACCGGGCCGAGCGGCAGCAGTTCCATGGGCTTCTCGACCGGGTCGGTGGTCGTCCCGGCGAAGTCGCTGACGATGCTGACCTCCTGCCGCGTGATGGCGTTGAGCAGGCTCGACTTGCCGACGTTGCGGCGGCCGAAGATGCCCACGTGCAGGCGCATCCCCTTCGGAGCGTCCATCAGGCCCATGCGGCCACCTCCGTCGTGCGTGCGGTCGCGGCCCGCTCGACCGTCGTCGTGCCGGACGCCGCCATCACGCCTCCGCCGAGATGCCGCGTGTCTGCGGCGTGCCGAGCCGGCAGACGGCCTCGGCCGTGAGGAGCTCGTCGTACTGCTCCGAAGTCAGCAGGCCGCGACCGAGGGCGACGTCGCGGATGGTGCGCCCGGTCTGCTCTGCCTCGCGGGCGACCTCGGAGGCGGCCTCGTAGCCGATCTCCGGCACGAGGGCGGTGGCGGCGGCGCTGGAGGCGCGCACGTGCGCCGCGCAGCGTCCCTCGTCGGCCTCCAGGCCTTCGACGCAGTACCTGCGCAGGATCTCGCAGCTGCGCGCCAGCAGCGAGAGGCTCTGCAGCAGGCAGTCGGCGACGAGCGGCAGGAAGGCGTTGAGCTCGAGGCTGCCGAGGCCGCAGGCGGCGGCGATGGTGGCGTCGTAGCCGGCCACCATGAGCGCCGCCTGGCTCACGGCCTCGGGGATCACCGGGTTGACCTTGCCGGGCATGATGCTCGAGCCGGCCTGACGCCGCGGCAGCCGCAGCTCGCCGAGCCCGGCCTCCGGACCCGAGCTCAGCAGGCGCAGGTCGCCGCAGACCTTGAGCAGCGTCATGGCGTGCGCCTTGAGGATGCCGGAGACCTCTACGAAGACGTCGGTGTTCTGCGTGGCCTCCGTGAGGTTCTCGGCGCGCGCGAAGCCGATGCCGGTGAGCTCGCGCAGGGTGTCGACGACGCGGAAGATGTACTGCCGCGGCGCCGCGAAGCCGGTGCCGATGGCGGTGCCGCCGAGGTTGACCACGCGCAGGCGCTCTTCGCACTTGTAGATGCGCCAGCGGTCGCGGTTCAGCGCCTCCGCGTAGGCGCCCATCTCGCGCCCGAGCGTCGTGAGCACCGCGTCCTGGTACTGGGTGCGCCCGACCTTGACGACGTGCGCGAACTCCTGCTCCTTCGCCTGGAAGGCTTCCTGCAGCGCGACGACCTGCTCCTCGAGCCTGTGGAGCAGCTCGATGGCCGCCAGGCGCAGCGCCGTCGGGTACGTGTCGTTCGTGCTCTGGTGCAGGTTGACGTCGTCGGCGGGGGAGACGCGGTCGTAGGAGCCGGGGGCCTCGCCGAGGAGCTGCAGGGCGCGGTTGGCCAGCACCTCGTTGACGTTCATGTTGGTGCTGGTGCCGGCGCCGCCCTGCAGGCGGTCGACGACGATCTCGGGCGCGAGCCGGCCGTCGGTGAGCTCGCGGCAGGCGCGTTCGATGGCGTCGGCCTTGGCGTCGTCGCCGGCCCAGACGCCGAGGGCGCGGTTGGTGAGCGCGCAGGCGAGCTTGACCGCGCCGAAGGCGCGCGCCAGCTCGCCGTGCACCGGCTCGCCGGCGAGCGGGAAGTTCTCGAGCGCGCGCTCGGTGTGGGCGCCGTGCAGGCTCTGCGCCGGCACGGCCACCTCGCCGAGCAGGTCGTGCTCGATCCTGACGCCGCCGCTGTCCATGTGCCGCCCCGTGCGCCCCG
>CAIXSE010000233.1 GCA_903921965.1 uncultured Thermoleophilia bacterium
CAAGGGCTACGAGACCGAGATCCTCAGCTTCGACGAGAACGACGACGGCGGCTACAAGGACATGACCATCGAGGTCCGCGGCCAGGGCGCCTACTCGCTGCTCAAGTACGAGGGCGGCGTGCACCGCGTGCAGCGCGTGCCCGTCACCGAGGCGACGGGGCGCATCCACACCTCCACCGTCACCGTGGCGGTGCTCCCGGAGGCCGAGGACGTGGAGGTCGATGTCCACCCCAACGACCTGCGCGTGGAGATCTTCCGCGCCCGCGGGCCCGGCGGGCAGAGCGTCAACACCACCGACTCCGCGGTGCGCCTCACGCACATCCCCACCGGCGTCACGGTGAGCTGCCAGGACGAGAAGAGCCAGCTCCAGAACAAGGAGAAGGCCATGCGCATCCTCCGCGCCCGCCTGTTCGAGATCGAGCAGGCCAGGCAGGACGCCGAGCGCGGCGCCGTGCGCCGCGGCATGGTGGGCACCGGCGACCGCTCGCAGAAGATCCGCACCTACAACTTCCAGCAGAGCCGCGTCACCGACCACCGCGTCGGCCTGACGAGCCACCGCATCGCCGAGGTGCTCGAGGGCAACCTCGACGAGTTCGTCGAAGCGCTCGCCGCCGAGGACCGGCGGGAGCAGCTCGCGGCCGCGGCGGGGGAGTAAGGCGTCGTCGAGTGCTGCGCAGCGGCACCCGACATGAGCCGTCGCAGCAGGCGCCCCCACTGCATCGTCACCCTTGTGGTCTCGACGGCGGCGCGGGATGCTGGTCGTGAACGGGCCGTCGCAGATGAGGCCCATCCCTTCTCCGAAGAGGTGCACCGTGGAGACGATGGGAGTGACTGAGGCCAAGAGGAGGCTGCCCGAGCTGCTCACAAGGGTCGCGCACGGTGAGCGGTTCACCATCACGCGTCGTGGCAAGCCGATCGCCGTGTTGGAGGCCGCGTCCATGCGCACGCCTGGGGGGCGCGCGGCGGCGGGGGTCGCCCTGAAGGAGTTCGCGCGCGGACACAGCCGCGGGGACTTCGACATCCGGGCGGCGATCGAGGAAGGGCGAGCTTGAGGATGCGATGCTGCGCGTGATTCGGACCGCGCGGGCGAGCCGCGGACCGAGATGACGAAGACCTCTCTCACGGTCGGCGAGGCTGTGCGCGAGGCGGCCGCGCGGCTCCGCGAGAGCGGATCGCGATCGCCTCGTCTCGACGCCGAGCTGCTGCTGGCCACGGTCCTCGGCGTGGAACGCACGGAGCTGTTGCGTGCGCCCGAGCGGGCGCTGACCGCCGGCGAGGCGCGGCGCTTCGACGACGTCGTCCGGCGCCGTGAGGCCCACGAGCCGGTCGCGTACATCCGCGGCACGCGTGCCTTCCGCACGCTGGAGCTCGAGGTCACGCCGGAGGTGCTGATCCCGCGCGCCGACACCGAGACGCTCGTCGACGTGGCGCTCGAGGTGCTGGCGGCCGTGCCGATGCGCGCGGACGGGACGGCCGAGTACGAGCCGCGGGTGCTGGACGTCGGCACCGGGTCAGGCTGCGTCGCGCTCTCGCTGGCGGCCGAGAACCCCTTCGTGCGGGTGACGGCGGTCGATGTGAGCGAGGCCGCCGCGGACGTGGCGCGCCGCAACGCGGCGCGCCTGGGCCTCGGCGGCCGGGCCACGGTGCTCGTGAGCGACCTGCTGGCCGGGCTCGATCCTGCCGCCTGGTTCGACCTCGTCGTCAGCAACCCGCCGTACGTGCCGGCCGCCGAGTACGAGGCGCTCGAGACGAACGTGCGCGACTACGAGCCGCGCCTCGCCCTGCACGGCGGCGAGGACGGGCTGGACGTGTACCGGCGGCTGCTGCCGCAGGCGGCCTGCGCCCTGCTCGCCGGCGGCACGCTCGCCGTCGAGGTCGGGGCCGGCGAGGCCGAGGCGGTCGCCGGCCTGTTCGCCGCGACGGGGATGTTCGAGCCGGCGCTGGTGCGCGCCGACCTCGCCGGCATCGAACGCGTGGTGTGGGCGCGCCGGCGCGCCGACGACGCGGCACAGCGCTCCCCGGACGCCGGAGCCGGCGCGTGAGCGGCCGCGGCGAGAAGGCGCGAGCCGTCGTGCTGAGCTCGCGTCCCCTGGGCGAGGCCGACCGTATCCTGCGGCTGTTCACGAAGGAGCTCGGCCGCGTCGACGCCGTCGTCAAGGGTGTGCGCAAGACCACGTCGCGCTGGGGCGGCCGCCTCGAGCCCTTCAACGTCTGCGACCTGCTGCTGTACCCGGGCCGCAGCCTGTACACGGTGACGCAGGCGCAGCTCGTGGACGTGTTCCTGCACCTGCGCGAGGACCGCGAGGCGCTGACCGCGGCGGCGGTGGTCTGCGAGACCGCCGCCGGGCTGACGCCGGAGCACGAGCCCGAGGAGCGCGTGTTCGCCCTGCTGCGCAACACGCTGGCCGAGCTGGACAAGGGCTTCAGCGGCCCCGCGATGCAGGCGCCGGTCGTGCTCGGCGCGCTCCTCAAGCTGCTGCACGAGGCCGGGTACGCGCCCATCCTCGACCACTGCGCCGCCTGCGGCGGCGGCGAGCGCGCGCTCGGGTTCTCGGCCGCGCACGGCGGCCTCGTCTGCGGCGACTGTCTCGGCGACGGCCTGCCCGTGACGCCCGAGGCCGTCGCGGCGATGGGCGACGCGCTGGCCCGGCCGCTGGCCGAGTTGCGCGCCGCCGAGCCGTCCGCGGCCGTCGGCGAGGCGCTGCGCGACGTGCACGAGCTGTACGCTTTCCACTCGGGCGCGCGCCTGCGCGCGCTGCGGTTCGCGCGCGCTTCGCAGTGAGCAAGGGGTCGGGTGCGCCGGCGCCGTCCTCGACGCCCGGACTCGCGAAGGCGGCGCTCGCGTCGCCGTCGCGTCCGACAAGGATGCTCGCGTCGCCGTTACGCCGCTTCGTGGCCACCGGGCACAGGACACGTCCCCAGTCGTCATGGGGTAGATACCCTACGCGCGGTGCGGCGGCCATGGAACATCCGTCGCCGCTGACGCGGACCGGGCAACTCTCGCTCGTTGGTCGTACCTCCGCCCCTTTGGTAGACTCGGCGCCCCGGATGCGGAGGAGACGTGAGCAAGCACACCAGCGCTGCGGACGCCCGGGGAGACATCCCCACGTTCCAGCAGGTCATCGGCCGTCTGCAGGCCTATTGGGAGCAGCAGGGCTGCGTCGTGCTGCAGCCCTACCACACCGAGGTCGGGGCGGGCACCTTCAACCCCGCCACCTTCTTGCGGTGCCTGGGTCACAGACCCTGGCGTGCCGCCTACGTGGAGCCGTCCACGCGGCCCACCGACGGACGGTACGGCGAGAACCCGTACCGCCTCGGCCACTACTACCAGTACCAGGTCGTCATCAAGCCCTCGCCGGCCGACATCCAGGACGTGTACCTGCAGTCGCTGGTCGCCCTCGGCATCGATCTCGCGGAGCACGACGTGCGTTTCGTCGAGGACAACTGGGAGGGTCCCACGCTGGGCGCCTGGGGCCAGGGCTGGGAGGTCTGGATCGACGGCATGGAGGCCACCCAGTTCACGTACTTCCAGCAGCTCGGCGGCCTCGACCTCGACCCCATCACCATCGAGATCACGTACGGCCTCGAGCGGCTGGCCATGTACCTGCAGGGCGTGGACGACGTCTACGACCTTGTCTGGTCGCGCTGGGACGAGGACGGCGAGGAGGTCGTCGTCACCTACGGCGACGTCTACCGGGAGAACGAGCGCGAGTTCAGCCGCTACAACTTCGAGGTGGCCGACACCGAGATGCTCTACCGCCACTTCCGCGAGTACGAGGCCGAGGCCGAGCGCTGCCTCGAGGCGCGCCTTCCGGTGCCGGCCTACGACCACGTGCTCAAGTGCAGCCACACCTTCAACATGCTCGACGCGCGCGGCGTGATCAGCGTCACCGACCGCACGATGCACATCGCCCGGGTCCGCGACCTGGCGCGCAAGGTCGCCGGTCTGTACCTGGAGGTCACCGGGGACGTTGACGACGGCGGCGACGGCGCGGACGGCCCAGCCGGCGTCGACCAGGGGGGTGACGAATGAGCACCCTGCTGATCGAGATAGGCTGCGAGGAGCTGCCGTACAAGGTGTGCGAGTCGGTCATCAGGCAGCTCGAGGGCGACGGCGAGACCGCGGGTCTGGCCCGTCGCCTGCTCGACGAGGCGCGCCTCGCGGAGCCCGGCGCGCCGGCCCCGGTGGTGCTCGTCTCGCCGCGGCGCATCGCCGTCCTCGCGGACGACGTGCCCGACCGCCAGACGGCCCGCACCGACGACTTCCGCGGGCCCAAGGCCGAGGTGGCCTTCGACGCCGATGGCAACCTCACGAAGGCCGGCCAGGGCTTCGCCCGCTCCAAGGGAGCCGAGCCCGGCGACGTGCGCCGCGAGGTGCAGGACGGCACCGAGTTCGCCGTGGTCCGTGTCGAGGCACCGCGCGCTCTGGCGGCCGATGTGCTGCCGGACCTCGTGAGCAAGCTCGTCACCGGCCTGCAGATCCCCCGCGGCATGCGCTGGGGTCGCCGTCCCGCAGGCGAGGACGAGTACCTCAGGTTCTCGCGGCCCATCCGCTGGTTCGTGGTGCTGCTGGGCTCGCACCGCATCGACGGCTCGTTCTACGGCCTGCGCTTCGGCGACGTGAGCCAGGGGCACCGCGTGCTGGGCTCGCCGATCATCCTCGACAAGGCCGGGCACTACGAGAAGCACCTGCGCGAGCAGAAGGTCGTGGTGTCGCAGCACGAGCGCCGGAGCCTCATCACGGAGGGCCTCGACGCTCGCGCGAAGGAGCTCGGCGGCGAGTGGTCCGATCCCGGCGACGTGCTCGCCGAGAACCTGTTCCTGGTCGAGTGGCCGAGCGTGGAGAGCGGGCGCATCGACGAACGTCACCTGCGCCTGCCCGACCCGGTGCTCATCACCGCCATGCAGAGCCACCAGCGGTACCTGCCGGTGCGCGACGCCGAGGGGCGGCTGCTCCCGGCCTTCCTCTACGTCAGCAACGCCGACCCGAAGGCGGCCGCGCTCATCACGCACGGCAACGAGCGCGTGCTCGGCGGCCGCCTCGACGACGCCGAGTTCGCCTGCGACCGCGACGTCGCCGAGGGTCTCGAGGCCATGGCCGCGCGGCTCGGCGCCGTGGTGTTCCACGAGAAGCTCGGCTCGCTGGCCGACAAGGCCGCCCGCCTGCAGGGGCTGGCGGCCGGTCTGGCCGCGGCGCCCGGGTCTGCCGCCGGCGCCGCCGGCGGCAACGGCAGCGGCGCCACGGCGCCGCTCGACGAGACGGTCGTCACGGCCGCCCGGCTGGCGAAGGCCGACCTCGTGAGCCAGGTCGTCATCGAGTTCCCCTCGCTGCAGGGCGAGATGGGCGGCATCTACGCG
>CAIXSE010000234.1 GCA_903921965.1 uncultured Thermoleophilia bacterium
CGGCCGCGCTCGGCGCGCTCCTGGCCGACGGCCTGGAGGCCGCCGTGGAGGCCGCCGGCCTGCCCTGGAAGGTGCAGCGCCTGTACCCGCGTTCGGGGCTCTCGCTGAGCGGGCGCTTCGCGCGCAACGCGTCCGAGGCCGACGCCGACGAACAGCCCGAGCTCAACGCGCTCATCAGGCTCGGGCTCGCCAACCGCGGCGTGTGGGAGGCCATCAGCACCGCCGGCCCCGCGATGTCGGTGGCGGCGACCGAGGACGACGTGGGCGCCTACCTCGACGCCTTCCGCGAGATCGTCGCCGCGCTGACCGCCTGACGCGCGCCGGCGTCCGCGGTCCCAGACCCAGGGCGGCGCGACCCGCACATCCGGCGGCAGCTCGCTCCCGGCCCGCCCGCCGCACCCGTCGTTCCGTCGCGCGGAAGGCATACACGTGCCGGCCGCGAACATACGGAGCGGCAACCTGGCGAGGCGCCCGCGATGACGTCACCGGCCTCTTCGGAGGGGCCGCGGCGTCCCCATCCGGGCGCGGGGAGACGAGGGGATGGGTTCGAGGATTCTGGTCGCCGAGGACGACCCGGACCTGCGCAGCCTGCTCCGGCACGCGCTCGAGGCAGACGGGCACGTGGTGGTGACGGCCGCCGACGGCAGGGAGGCGCTCGACCTCTACCGGACGAGCACCCCCGATCTGCTGCTGCTCGACGTGATGATGCCGCGGCTCAGCGGCTTCGAGGTGCTGCGCGAGCTGCGCGAGAGCGGCGAGCTGCGTCCGGAGTCGCCCGTCCTGGTGCTGACGGCGCGCTCTGCGGAGGGCGACGTGCTCGCCGGCTTCGAGCTGGGGGCGGCCGACTACATGACGAAGCCGTTCATCCTCGGGGAGCTTCGCGCCCGCGTGAAGCTGCTGCTGGCGCGCACCGCCGGCGTGCGCTCCCCGCTCGCCTGAGCCTGCGCCGGAGGCGCGCTCCCGCGGCTCAGTCGGCGGCGGGCGCCTCGCCGGCCTCGGCGACCTGGAACCCCGCGCGGCGCATCTCGCCCCAGCCGCCTTTCTTGCGGAAGAAGTCGACGGTCGCCTGGACGCGCCAGAAGGCCTGCAGCTGCCGGTAGCCGAGGTTCTCGACGACGGCCGCGACGAGGAGCCCCGGCATGTCGCGGCGCCGCGAGGGGTCCCCGGCCTGCAGGTCGTCCAGCAGGATCGACGCCGCCGACAGCAGCACGCCGTACCCCACGGCGAGCAGGAAGAAGAGCGCGACGTACCAGCCGCTGACGCCCCCGGTGCAGAGGGCGACGACCAGGGCGATGTAGCCGGACACCTCCACGATCGGCCCCACCACCTCGATCAGCAGGTTGTACGGCAGGCCGAGGAAGCCGACCGGGCCGTACCTGGGCCGGAACAGCATCCCGCGGCTGAACGTCAGGCACTCGAGGAGGCCGCGGTGCCAGCGGTTGCGCTGGCGGTGCAGGATGCGGACGCTCTCGGGGACCTCGGTCCACACCACGGGGTCGGGGATGAACACGATGCGGTAGCGCTCGCCCCGCTCCCTCGCCTGGCGGTGGAGGCGCAGCACGAGGTCCATGTCCTCGCCGACGGTGCCGGTGCGGTAGCCGCCGGCGTCGAGGACGGCCTGCTTCTTGAACACGCCGAAGGCGCCGGAGATGACGAAGAGCGAGTGCAGCCGGCTCCAGGCGGTGCGCGTGCCGAGGAAGGCGCGGAGGTACTCGACCACCTGCAGCCGCGCCAGCATGCTCGACGGCATGCGCACGCGCACGATCCGGCCGTCGAGGACCCGGCAGCCGTTGGCGACGCGCACGATGCCGCTCGAGGCGAGGGTCTCGCGGGGCCGCTCCATGAACGGCTTGACCACGCGCAGCAGCGCGTCGCGGGCGAGCAGGGCGTCGGCGTCGATGGCGCAGAACAGCGGGTACCTCGCGGCGTTCAGGCCGGCGTTGAGCGCGTCGGCCTTGCCGCCGTTCGCCTTGGTGAGCACCGTGAGGTTGGGCGCGTGCCGCGAGACGTAGACGCCGCGGACGCGCCTGCAGGGCACGGTCAGATGCAGCGGGCGCTCGACGGGCTGCAGGGCGAACGCCGCCTTGAGCCGGTCGAGCGTGCCGTCGGTGGAGCCGTCGTCGATGACGACGATCTCGTACTCGCCGTACTCGAGCAGGCGCAGTGAGTTGACCGCCTCGACGATCGTCTCTTCCTCGTTGTGGGCGGGCATCAGGACGCTGATCGGCAGCGTGAGCGGCGAGCGGAGGATGGCGTCGAAGCCGCCGAAGGCCAGCCTCCGCGCGTGCCTGCCCGCCTCGGGGAACGCGATCGCCAGGAGGATCGTGTAGACGGCGTTGACGACGAGGAAGTAGGCCAGGACGCCGTAGTTGACGAAGAGCAGGACCTGGCTCACGGCGCCACCGTCTGCAGCGACCAGGTCGCCAGCACGGCCGCCGCCTGGTCGCGCACGTAGCCGTCCGGGTGGCGGAGCAGCTGGTCGAGCTGCCGCCTGCCTTCCGTGCCGAGCCTCACGAGCGCCTCGGCGCAGTTCAGCCGGACCCACCAGTGGACGTCCGGCATCGTCTCCGCCAGCAGGGGCGCGACCTCCGGGTGGCCCAGGCGCCCGAGGGCCTTGGCCGCCTGGGCCCGCACCTGCCAGGCCTGGTCGCCCAGGCCGCGCTCCAGGGCGCGGGCGGCCTTGGGGCCGCCGAGCTTGCCGAGGGCGGCGGCGGCCTGGGCGCGCATGTTCAGGTCGCGGTCGCCGCCGGCCACCGCGACCAGCGGGTCGACGGCGAGCGGGTCGCGGATCTCGCCGAGGATCTGCACGGCGGCCACCCTGACGTTGTGGTCGGGCGCCCCGAGCAGGTAGAGCAGCGGGGGCACGGCCCGGGGCCCCATGCGCATGAGGTTCTCGGCGATGATCGACACCGTCCAGCGTGACGGGTCGGCGAGGGCACCGGCCAGGGCCGGGACGGCGGCGGGGTCGCCGATCATGGCGAGCGAGCGCGCCGCGACGGTGCGCACGTCTTCGCTGTCGTCCTTCAGCGCGGCGATCAGCGCCGGTACGGCGCCGCGCACGGCGAGGCGGCCGAGCAGGTCGGCGGCGCGGGCGCGGCGCCACACGTCGCGGGCCTTGAGGTCGTCGAGCAGGCGCCCGGCCAGCC
>CAIXSE010000235.1 GCA_903921965.1 uncultured Thermoleophilia bacterium
GGCGCGGCTCAGACGGGGATCTCGTTCTCTTCGACGACGAGCCGCTGGAAGCCGCTGGTGTTCGCCAGCGTGTCCCCGCGCGTCACGCGGTCGGTGCGCGCGTAGACGGCGTTGTAGTCCTCGATCGTCTCGAACCACTGCTCGGCGACGCCGTCCCAGGGGAACTCGTCACCCTCCGGGCGCCCGGCGAGCGGCGTGTCGTCGTCGATGCGCACGTCGACGACGTAGCGCTTGAGGTACGGCTTCTGGTCGGCGGCGATGTCCATGACGTGCTCCTCGAGCCACCAGCTGCGGAACTCTGCGAGCGTCAGGTGCTCGGCGCGCTTGAGGAACCACATGACCTTGATCATCGTGCTCACTCCCTCTCGTTGGGGTGCGTTGCCGCGTGCTGTGCGGCACGGTAGGCGAAGGTCATCGCCGAACCCACGGAGATGCCCGCTCCGGGATAGGCGCCGCCCATGGCGCTCAGCATGTCGTTGCCGGCGGCGTAGAGCCCGGGGACCGGCTGCCCTTCCGCGTCGAGCGCGCGGGCGTCGGCGTCGGTGCGGATGCCGGCGAACGTCCCGAGATCGCCGGGCACGACGCGCACCGCGTAGTAGGGCGGCGTGACCAGCGGCGCGAGGCAGGGGTTGGGGCGGTGGCCCGGGTCGCCGTTCGCGCGGTTGTAGGCGTCGCTTCCCTTGCCGAACTCCGGGTCCTCGCCGCGCGCGGCGTGCTCGTTGAAGACCGCGATGGTGCGCTCGAGCGCCGTGGGGTCGATGCCGGCGCGGACGGCGAGCTCCGCCGGCGTCTGCCCGACGAGCAGGTAGCCCGAGCGCAGATGCGGGCCCACCCGGCCGGGAAAGGGCGGGGCGACGCCGAGGCCGTAGCGGCGTTGAGCCGGATGGTCGGCGATGATGAAGGCTTCGACCTGGGGGTCATCGGCGCAGGCACTGACCATGGCCGGCACGAACCGGTGGTAGGAGGTGGACTCGTTCACGAACCGCCGCCCGCGCCGGTCGACGGCGATGAAGCCGGGCTTGCAGCGATCGCTGAAGTGCGGGAACGGCACGGGCCCGGATGGGAAGGGGACGAGGGAGGCGGGCGCCCACGCGGCCGGCTGGCGGACGTCGGCGCTGAACGCCGCGCCGGCCCGCTCGGCGAGCGCGATCCCTTCTCCGGCGTTGGTCGCCAGCGCCAGCGTGTGGTGCGGTTTGCCCGCCGCGACGTGCGCATACAGGCGGGCGGTGCGCCCCCGGTCCGCCGGGAAGCCGCCGCAGGCGAGCACCACGCCGCGGCGCGAGCTCAAGTCGAACGTCCGGCCCTCGCACTCCGCGCGCACCCCCGTGACGCGGCCGTCGCTGAGCAGCAGCTCGCGCGCCGCGGTGTCCGTGTCGATCGGCACCCGGCGCTCGTCCAGGGCGAGCACCAGCGCCGCGACCACCCCGTTGCCGCCGGTGAGCACGGTGCCCCGCGGATAGCCCCGCAGGCGGTCGGCGACGTAGCGCAGGAACAGCCGTGCGACGACGCTCGTGGAGCGCAGCGAGCGGCCGACCTTGTAGAAGTGGTGGAGCTCGGGACCGCTGACGCTCATGCCGTCGAAGATCATCAAAGTGGCGAGCGGGGCGCGCAGGTCGTAGAACCGCCGCCCGAGCTGGCGACCGTCGAACGACACCGGCGTGTGGGCACGCTGGCCGATGGTCGCGCCGGGCAGCTCGGGCTGGTAGTCGGCCGACCCCGTCGTGAGCTCGTAGCGTACGCGGCTGTTGGCCTCGACGAACGCCAGGGCGTCCGGTGCGCTGCGCACGTACGCGTCGATGACCGCGGCATCGGCGCACTCTCCCGCGGCGGCCTCCAGATAGGCGATCGCCGCCGCCGGGGTGTCGGCACAGCCGGCCCGGCGCGCGGCCTCGCTGCACGGCATCCACACCATCGTCTCGGAGTACGCGGTCGTCCCGCCGATCAGCGGTTCCTTCTCCAGCACGCGCACGCGCAGGCCGGAGGCCGCCGCGGTCAGCGCCGCCGTGAGGCCGGCGACGCCGGAGCCGATGACGATCAGGTCGTAGTCGTGGTCGTTCGCCATGCCGTCGCTCCTCATGTCCAGAAGCCGCCGCACCCGGAGCTTCGAGTGCTCGCCTTCACTGGGGTCGTTCACCGGCCAGCCAGCCGCCGTCGACGGGCACGTAGGCCCCGGTCATGTACGAGGAGTCGTCGCAGGTGAGGAACTGCACGACGGACGCGACCTCCTCAGGCCTGCCGTGGCGGCCGAGGGCGGCTCGGCGCGCGTAGTAGGCCGTGCGCTCGGGATCGGCCAGACTGGCCGCGTTCATCGGCGTGTCGATCACCCCGGGGCCCACCACGTTGACGCGGATGCCGTAGCGGCCCCAGTCGATGGCGAGGCCGCGGCCGAGCTGCAGGAC
>CAIXSE010000236.1 GCA_903921965.1 uncultured Thermoleophilia bacterium
AGCGGCTCGCCGCCGGTGTAGCGCACCTCCAGACAGCCCAGCGCCGCCGCCTGGTCGAGCACCTCCGTCCACTGGGCGGTGCTGAGCTCGCGGGCCCGCGCAGCGCGGTCGCCCGCGGGCAGGTTGATGCAGCAGTGGATGCAGTCGTTGTCGCAGCGCTCGGTGAGCTCGACGTCGAGCCGCGAGAGCCGCGAACCGAGCGGCCTCTCCAGACTCGTGACCCGTTCGACGAAGCCGCTCACGGCGCGCCTCTCAGCGGAAGCGTCGCGCCGCCGCCCCGCGACGACCGGTCACGCGGACGGGCTGAGGATGCCGCGCTCCACCATCTCGGCGGCGAAGCCGACGACGTCGGCCCGGACCTCGTCGAGCGGGGCGTCGAACTGCGCGGCGAGCGCCTCGGCGATCTCGCCCAGGGTCGCGCTCCCGTCCAGGCGCCGCCAGAGCTGATCGCCCGTCCCATTGAGCGTGTACAACTCGTCGTCGGCATCCCCGATGCCGGCCACGAGCGGCACGATGATGATCTCGCCCTCGATCTCGCGTGCCACGACGTCGTCCGACGGCACCACGACGGACTGCAGCGACACCCCGGATGCTGCTTCCATGAGCCACCCCCACGCTACCTCTACAGTACGGAGAGGGTACAACGCGCCGTGACCGGGCGCATCCTCGAGTCGGCGCCGCGCGCCTCGGGCGGACCGGCGCGACCGGTCGCCCCCGCACTCGCCCCCGTACGCACCAACGCCCCGCCGAGGCGGGGCGTTGATGCGGCCTGCCGCGTCACCGAGCGCCAGTCTCCGGCTCAGCCCGTGGGAGGTGTCCGATAGAATACGACGCAGGCCGTAGAACCACAAGCCCGCGCCCATGCCGCCTCAGCAGCTCAGGATCCAGCCGATGAGGAGCAGGAAGAGGATGGCGACGACGATCCACGAGAAGCAGCCGATGCAGCCGTCCCAGGCGCTGCGTACGCCGCTGCAGTCTGGCGCCGGCTGCTCGACGCGGATGACCGTGGGCTGCTCCGGCGGCCGCCCCAGCTGGTGACCGCACGTGGCGCAGTATCTGGCGCCCGCGGGCGCCTGTGCGCCGCACCTCTCGCAGGCGGCCACGGCCCCTCCCCGTCCTCGACGACAGTGGTCTCAGCGTAGGCCTGCTCGGGGACGGAACACCGGCCGGTCGCCGGCTCAGAGCTTCAGCCAGAAGTACCGCCAGGCCGAGGCCTTCCGCGGGTGCAGCTCGTCGGCGCGGTGGATGGCCCGGACGCGCCACTTCATCTTGCCGGAGCCCCAGCCCATGAAGCCGTAGTCGACGCCGAAGCGCGTCGCGCCGGCGTAGTCCTCGTTCTCGACACGTTCGGTGCGCTCCACGCGCCAGCGGCCACCGGTGTACTTCTGCCACTCGACCGTGACCGACTCGTCGCCGGGCATGTGCCGCGGGCTGAGCGTCCCGAAGGAGGAGTAGTCCTCGTTCACGCGCACCGTCGCCGGCACGCGCGGCGCGGTCACGCGCACGTCCCGCGTCGGCGACTGGACGTCGACCTCGAGGGAGTACGAGCCGTCGTCGACGACGGAGTACGCCGACCAGATGGCGATGTAGTACGTGCCCCCGTCCCCCTCAGGCGCGACGTACTTGAGGGCCTGCGCGTCGAAGGGGTCCATGGACGTCGCGACGGCGGCGGAGACGTCGTCGGTGCTCGTCGTCCCCGGAGGGAACAGCGCCAGGCGGAAGTCCTCGCCGTCGGGCGGCTCCATCTCGATGATGGCCTGCCGGCCGCCGTCGAGGGTGAAGGCCCACACGTCCTCGTACCCGGGAGCCTCGAGCGTGCCGTGGTACGAGGTCGCCGGCAACGGAGGGGCACCGGCGGTCGGCCCGGTCCGCGCCGGGACGCCGGACGGGCCGGGTCGCGCCGTGACGGCCGGCGCCAGGGCCAGGGCCGCCAGGACGGACACGAGCAGAACGACGGAGACGATCCTTCTCATGGCTGCCACCTCCACCCCCGCCCGGCGGACGCCGGGGCGCTCCACCCTCAGTATGGCCGCAGGGTGGCGACGGACACCGTTGGGGCGTCGCGCGGGGGGACGCACGACGGCCGGCGACCGCCAGGGGCCGCCGGCCGTCGCGCGCTTCCGTCAGTTCGAGACGGTGACCAGCCCGCTCGTGCCCGTCGACGGGCTGGGGTAGTTGCCGTAGCACACGATGATGTTGTAGCGGTGCCCGACCGCGAGCTTGCACTGGTAGGCCTTCGAGTAGGCCGAGCTGCCCGTGGCGTCCACCTTCGCGAGCTGCATCCAGCCGCCGCCCGCGGTGTCCTTCGCGACGAGGGTGAAGCTGCCCTTCGAGGCGACGGGCGACACGTGCCAGTTGATCGAGTAGCTCCCGTTGACCTTCCACGTGACGGTCTTCGGAGAATCCACGGTCACGCTCATCGTCCTGAACGACACGCTGATGCTGTGGTCCGACCTGACGTTGGAGAACGTGTAGTCGGGGCGGGCGGAGTACCGCGAGGTGTCGACCATGAACGTGTCCACGAGGTAGCCGTTCCCGGGCAGGAACGTGAACGTCTGGCTGCCGCCGTACGCGACCGTCCGGCTGCCCGACGGGCTGATCGCTCCGTTGGGCCCCGCCGAGGCGCGGATGACGAACGACACCGGCTTGAAGGTCACGCTGATGGTGTGGTTCGCCTGGACGTTGAAGAAGGTGTACGAGGTCTGGTTGCCGACGCGTGTGCCGTCAACGTACACGCCGTCCACGACGAAGCTGGACGCCGGCTGGAATGTGAACGTCTGGGACTTCCCGGGCTCCACCAGGATCCTCCCGGCCGGCTTGATGGTGCCGTTCGCACCGGCGCTCGCGGTGATCGTGAACCACTGGTCACGCACGAAGGTGACGTAGATGCGGTGGTCCGCGGCGAGCGGGGCGAACGTGTAGGTCGTGGTGGGGTCGGCGACGGGCACGTCGTCCACGACGACCGTGTCCACCTTGTAACCCGACTCCGGCGTGAAGCGGTAGACCGGCCTGTCGCCGCCGTTGTACGTGACCTTGCCGGCCGGACTGATGCTGCCGTGGCCGCCGGTGACCCACGAGCTGACGCTGAAGCGCGCACGGGAGAACACCGGCTGGATGGTGTGGTCGTCGTGCACGTCGAAGAACCTGAACGGGTTGTCGGCGCCCGCCGAGAGCCCGTCGACGAGCACGTCGCGGAGCGTGTAGCCGGCGTCGGCCTTCATCGTGAAGGCGCAGGACCCGCCGGGATCGACGGACACGACCTCCGCGGGCGAGATCGTCCCGCCGGCGGCCTGGACCGGGGTGATGCGGAACGGGCCCTGCTCGAACCGCACCTCCAGGGTCGAATCGTGGGTGATGGAGTCGTACGTGTACTCGGTCACCGGGCCAGCCGACTCGCCGTCGACCACCACATCGCCCACCCGGAAGCCCGGGTCCGGGGTGAAGGCGAAGGTCTCGCTCGAGCCGCTCGGGTACGGGTTGTGCGGCGGCATGGGGCTCACGCTGCCGCCCGCGCCCGCCGTCACCGTGATGGTGTAGCCGTCGAGGACGAACTCGGCGCCGGCCTGCTTGTCGCCGTCCATGACGAGCGTGACCTGGAGGTCGGTGCCATGCACGTCGCCCGACCAGCCCGCGAAACGCCGGCCGCTGTCGGGGACGGCGGTGAGGGTGACGACCTCGTCCTCGTCGTACAGGGTCTTGTCGGGATCGACGGTGACGCGCCCGTCGCCCTTCCAGGTGACGTCGAGGGTGTACTGCGTGGCGGCCGGCGCCAGTGTGAGCACCGCCGGCGACCAGAGCGGCGCGGCCTGCGCCGCCAGCGCGCCGAGCAGCGTGGCCAGCAGGGCCACGGTGACGAACGCGGTGAGCAGCAGGCCCCGCCGCGCCCCGTGACGTACGCCGGTCTTCCGCATCGTCCACCCCCGCCGCCGTCGCCCACCCGCGTGGGCGTGTGACCGTACTTCTCTCCTATCGTCATCGCGGGTGGCGGACTTCACTTTGGGGGGGGACCCATCCGGGCCCCGGGCGCCGCGGTCGCGAGGGGCCCCGTACGCGCGACGACCGGCCGGCAGGCCGGTCGTCGCCACACCCACCTGCGATGGGTCAGGCTGCGCGGTCAGAAGCCGACGACCGCCGCGCGCCGCTCGAGACCAGCGCCGTGCAGGCGCTTGAGCGACTCGCCGAGGTCGTCTGGAACAGGGAGGTCGCGGACCAGGATCCCGTACAGCTGGTCGGCCAGGGCCGGCGCCCCGTCGAGCACGTCGGCCACCTGCCGCAGCCTGAACTCCACGAAGAAGTCGGGCTCGACGAGCAGGGCCTCGGCGATCACCTCGATGACGGGGTCGGACGGCACCGGGCGCGTGCCCTTGGTCAGGTGGTTGAGGTACCCGGCCGACAGCTTCGTCTTGTAGGCGAGCTGGCGGTAGCTCAGGTGACGCTCTTCCATCAGACCCTTGAGGGCGTCCGGGAACCGCTCCTGCGAAAACCTGTTCTTCGCTATCGGTGTCGTGTACATGGCACACATGTCGCTACTGGTATCGCCGATAGCCGCGGATACTTGAGAGGTATGTGTGCCCCTGTTGCCCGGGAAGCCTACGGGTGTCGGACAGGCTGAAGCCTGACGCGGCGAGGGAACGTGTCTTCAGACCCGGCGACGCTCAGGCGCAGCAGAGAAGCTCGCGCAGGACGGCGACGATGTCGGCGGCGGCAACGTCGCGGCGCTCGCCGGTCGCCCGGTCCTTGACCTCGACGACGCCCTCGGGCGCCTTCTTGCCCACGACGACCTGGACAGGGCAGCCGAGCAGGTCGGCGTCCTTGAACTTGATGCCCGGGCTCATCTCGCGGTCGTCGTA
>CAIXSE010000237.1 GCA_903921965.1 uncultured Thermoleophilia bacterium
GAGCAGGAAGAGCTGCCGCAGGTGGCGCAGCAGGTCGCGGATGAACTGCGAGTAGCTGGCGCCGTCGTTGGCGAGCCGCTGGACGAACTGCAGCGCCTCGGCCGGGCGCCGGTCGGCGACGATGTCGGTGATCTCGAAGAGGAGGTCGGTGTCGGTGACGCCGAGGGCCTCGAGCACGTCGGTCACGCTGATGGCGCCGTCGGAGTACGTGATGAGCTTCTCGAGCGTGCCGATGGCGTCGCGGAACCCGCCCTGCGAGTGGCGCGCGATCTCCGCCAGGGCGGCCTCGTGGATCTCGATGCGCGGGCCGCCGCGCTCTTCGTCCGGGCGCGCGTTCTCGCGCTCGACGATGCTCCCCAGGAGGGCGGCCACGTCGCGCGCCTGCGGGCGCCGGAAGTCGAAGCGCTGGCAGCGCGAGATGATCGTCTCGGGGATCTTGTGCGGCTCCGTCGTGGCGAGCACGAAGACGACGTTGGGCGGCGGCTCTTCGAGCGTCTTGAGGAACGCGTTGAAGGCCGCGGTCGAGAACATGTGGACTTCGTCGATGATGTAGACCTTGCGGCGCCCGTCGACCGGCGCGAAGGCGATCTTCTCGCGCAGATCGCGGACGTCGTCGACGCCGTTGTTGGAGGCGGCGTCCATCTCGAGGACGTCGAGCGACGTGCCGGCGGCGATGGCGACGCAGTGGCGGCAGACGCCGCAGGGCTCGGCGGTCGGGTGCTCGAGCGTGCCGTCCGGCCCGCTGCAGTTCAGGCTCTTGGCGAGGATGCGGGCGGTGGTGGTCTTCCCGGTACCCCGGGGCCCGGCGAAGATGTAGCCGTGCGCGACGGCGTCGGTCTCGATGGCGTTCCGGAGGGTGCGCGCCACGTGGTCCTGGCCGACCAGCTCGGCGAAGGACTGCGGGCGGTACTCGCGGTAGAGGGAGCGTTTCATGGGTGGCTAGTGTACCCCGTGCGGAGGCCGAGAAGGGGGTCGCGCCTCAGGCGAGGACGGCGAAGTCGATGAACCCGCGCTCCGGGTCGGCGTCCACGAGTCGCACCCGCACCGCGTCGCCCACGTCCAGGTCGTCCGCGCCCTCGACGACGCGGCCCTCCACGGGAGGGTCGACGGTGCGCACCCAGGTCCCCTTGGGGCTCGCCCCGGTGACGAAGCCGTCGAACTCCTCGCCGGTGCGGTCGGCCAGGAAGCAGGCGGCGGCGGACTTGCGCACGCGCCGCTCGACCTTCTGCGCCTGGTCCTCCTGGCGCGTGCAGTGCTCGGCGAGCTCCACCAACCGCTCGCCGCTGTACGGGCTCGCCGCACCCGCGAGCGCCGCCTTGACCAGGCGCTGCGTGATGAGGTCGGGGTAGCGGCGGTTGGGCGCCGTGGAGTGCGCGTAGTGGGTGACGGCGAGGCCGAAGTGGCCGTCGATGGGCTCGCCCGGCCGGGTGGCCTCGTACTCGCCGCTGCCGAGCAGCTTCACGATCGCGAGCGAGAGGTCGGGGAAGCGCTCCGGGTCGGTCACGCGCCGCTCCTCGAGGAACGCGTTGAGCGCCGGCGCGTCGGGCTCCTCGGGGAGGAGGAAGCCGTGCGCGTCGGCGAGGTCGACGATGCGCGGCCAGCGCTCGGGCTCGTGCACGACGCGGCGCAGTACCGGGAAGCGCCGCCCGGCGAGGAACCGGGCGACGACGCCGTTCGCGGCGATCATGAAGTCCTCGATGAGCTCCTTGGCGCGGTCGCGCGGCTCGACGTCGAGGCCCACGACGGCGCC
>CAIXSE010000238.1 GCA_903921965.1 uncultured Thermoleophilia bacterium
CGGTGGTACCGCGCCAGCACGTCGGTGGCGATGGTGGTGTACGCGTGCCCCAGGTGAGGCTCCGCGTTGACGTAGTAGATGGGTGTGGTGACGTAGAAGCGCATCTGCCTCAGTCTACTTCTTCGCGGGTTTGAGGGACTTCGCCGACTGGCCATAACTGCCGAGGCGCTCGCCCAGGGACCAATACTCACCCTCGGCGTAGGCGAACGCGTCGAGCGCGGCGACCTTGAGCCGGCCGCGCGAGTCGGTGACCTCTTCGTCGTACTGCACGGCCACGACCTCGGCGATGTACAGGTCGTGCACGCCGAGCAGCAGCTGGTGGCGCACGACGCACTCGATGTTGACCGGGCACTCGGCGATGAGCGGCGCCCCGACCTTCGAGGCCGGCGCCGCCGTGAACCCGAGCTCCTTGAACTTGTCGTGGTCGCGGCCGGAGATGACGCCGGCCGCGTCGACCTGCGCGACCTGCGCGGCGCGCGGGATGTTGACCACGAACTCGCGCGCCGCGTCGACCAGCTTGTGCGAGTGCCGCGACGGGCGGATCGCGGCGCTGATCATCGGCGGGTCGGAGCACACGACGCCGACCCAGGCCAGCGTGATCATGTTCGGCTTCTTGCCCTCGCCGGCCACCGACAACAGCACGACGGGCGTGGGCAGCAACGGTGTGGACGGCTTGCGCTGGATCTTCATGCCGGGCTCCGTGATCGGGTGTGCAGAGCGGAGCGAGCGGCACCGGCCGCGACTCCGCCGCAATCGTATCGCATGAGGGGATTCGCACCGTGCTGGCGGCCGAATCACGACATTCGTAGAATAGACCGGTCGAAGGGAGCACCATGCGCAGGCAGGCACTGGACAAGACCGACATCGCGATCATCGGCCACCTGCAGGCGGACGGCCGGCGGGCGTTCACCACGATCGCCAAGGACCTGGGGATCTCCGAGGCGAGCGTGCGCCAGCGGGTCTCGCGCCTGCTGCGGCACAAGGTCATGCAGATCGTCGCCGTCAGCAGCCCGCTCGACCTGGGCCTCATGTGGGCCCAGGTGCAACTGCGGGTCCGCGGCGACGCCATCGAGCAGGTCGCCCAGGCCGTCGCCGACCTGCCGCAGGTGGACTTCGTCAGCGTCTGCGCCGGCGACGTCGACCTCATCGTCGGCATCGTGGCGCACGACCGCGACGAGCTCTACGAGGTGCTCGTGAACCACATCCGCACCATCCCCGGCATCGAGCAGGCGGACATGGTGCTCCACCTGCGTGTACTCAAGGACACCTACGAGTGGTCGCCCGGCGAGACCGCCGAGCGGCCGTGAGGAGCTGAGAGACATGGGCGACCAGACCCGGCCCTGCGTCCACACCCCGCCGCCCGGCCCGAAGAGCGCGGCGCTGTTCAAGCGCGCCGACGAGATCATGCTCGGCGTGTCGCTCATCGGCGACTGGCCGCCGAGCCACTTCGTGGGCAGCCGCCGCGACGGCTGGTTCCTCGAGGACGTCGACGGCAACCGCTACATCGACTGGCTCGCGGGCTGGGCCTCCTCCCCGCTCGGCGGCAACCACCCCGAGCTCGTGGAGGCCGCCCACACGGCCCTCAAGGAGTACGGCACGGAGTGCCTCTCCTCGCTCACCGTCAGGCACCAGTACGACCTCGCCGAGAAGCTCGTGGAGATCGCCCCGAAACCTCTGACCAGGGTCGTGTACGACACCACCGGCAGCGAGGTCGTCGAGAACGCCGTGCGCATCATGCGCGAGGCCGCCGGCCCGGGCCGCCCGTTCGTCATCACCTTCCTGGGCAGCTTCCACGGCGGCAACTACGGCACCGGCGCCATGGGCCCGCACAACGCCCACTACAACCACGCCATCGAGCCGTTCATGAGCGGCTGGATCAACGTCCCGTTCCCGACCTGCTACCGCTGCCCGTTCCACCTCGAGCACCCCGCCTGCGACCTCGCCTGCCTCGGCTACATCGAGGAGACGATCCTGAGGTACAAGGCCACCCCCGAGAGCATCGCCGGCGTCGCCGTCGAGTTCATCCAGGGCGAGAACGGCATCCAGATCCCGCCGCCCGAGTGGCCCAGGCGCCTCTCGGACCTGTGCAAGAAGTACGGCTGGATCCTCTACAACGACGAGGTCCAGGAGGGCATGGGCCGCTGCGGCGACTGGTTCCTCCTCGACCAGTACCCCGGCGTGGAGGTAGAGCTTCTGTCGCTCGGGAAGGGCACGTCCGGAGGCCTCGTGCCCATCTGTTACACCCTCGGCTCCGACCGCATGAGCGAGCCTGCCGGCGAGCTGTACACCGGCGGCACCTTCGCGGGCTCGCCGGTCGGCTGCGCCGTCGGCGTCAAGCTCATCGAGATCATCAGGCGTGACAACGTGCTCGACAACGTGAAGGAGATCGAGCGCATCGCGCAGGCGAAGTTCGGCGCCATGAAGGAGAAGTACGAGATCGTCGGCGACGTGCGCGTCAAGGGCTGCTACCAGTGCGTCGAGTTCGTCGAGGACAAGGACTCGAAGGCGCCCGCGCACGACCTCACGCGAGAGGTCGTGTATGCGATGGAGCGGCGCGGGGTAGTCCCCATCTACGAACCGGCGTTCAACTGGTTCCGCCCCACGCCGGCGCTCAACATGCCGCCCGAGCTGTTCGCACTGGGTTGCGACATCGTGGAAGAATGCGTGGCCGAGGTGAGCAAGGAACACGCCAAGGGCATCGCCTGAGGCGCGAGGAGGCACGACCGATGACCTACCAGGAGCTGCCGTTCGCCGGCATCGCGACCTTCTTCAAGGCCCCGCACGTGCCGCGCCCCACGCGGGACGACGCCGACGTCGCGGTGCTCGGCGTCCCGTGGGACCTCGGCACGACGAGCCGCTCCGGGACACGCATGGGGCCGCGGGCGCTCCGCGAGGCGTCCACGATGTACGCGTTCCGCGACGGCACCGAGGCCCTGTACGACGGCGAGGCGAGCGTCAAGCTGATGGACGGGGTGCGCTGGGCCGACGCCGGCGACGTCGAGCTCGGCCCCATGTGGCTCACCGACCGCTACCACCAGACGGTCGTCGACCGGCTGCTGCCGATCCTGCGGGCCGGCGTCTTCCCCGTCTCCCTCGGCGGCGACCACTCGATCACCTACCCGCTGCTCAAGGCGGTCCACGAGGCACGCGACGGCGACCAGTTCCACCTCGTCCAGTTCGACACGCACCTCGACTACTGGGACGAGGAGGGCGGCGAGCGCTACACGCACGCCAGCCCGATCATCCGCAGCCACGAGGCCGGCTGGCTGAACGGGCTCACGCAGTACGGCATCCGCGGCCTGCACACGGCGGGCGACAACATCGGCCTCGCCCGCCGCCGCGGCTCGCGCATCTACTGGGCCGAGCAGGCCAAGGACATGCGCCCGTCCGAGCTGGTCGAGCACCTCAAGCCGGGGTCCGACGTCTACATCACCTTCGACATCGACGCCCTCGACCCGGCCATCGCGCCCGGCACCGGCACGCCCGAGCCGGGCGGGTTCAGCTACTACGAGGCCAAGGCCATCCTGCTGGCCGTCTGCGCGCGCTGCAACGTGATCGGCATGGACCTCGTTGAGGTGGCGCCGCAGTACGACGGCCCCGGCCAGGTCACGGCGCTGCACGGCGCCCGCCTGGTCCTCGACACCGTGGGCGCCGTCTTCCGCCGCCGCGCCGAGCTCGGCCGCTGACACCGCCGCGGCCGCGGCGCCGCTCAGACCGGCAGGAGGACGCTGAAGGTCGAACCCTCGCCCTCGACGCTGGTCACGTCGAGGCGGCCGCCGGCACGCTCCACGAGGCGCCTCACGATCGAGAGCCCCAGGCCGTTGCCCTCGAGGTCGCGCGTCTCGTCGCGCTTCTCGCGGAAGAACTCGTCCCAGAGGCGCGCCAGGTTCTCCGGCCGGATGCCGATGCCCGTGTCGCTCACGTCGAGGCGCAGACGGCCCTCCTCCGCGGCGCCGCGCACCGTCACCGTGCCGCCGTCGCGGTTGTACTTCACGGCGTTGCCCACGAGGTTGCTCAGGACGAGGCGCAGGTCGTCGGGGCGGACGAGGACCGGCGGGAGGCCGGCCGGCAGCTCGACGCTCACCGTGATGCCCCGCTGGGCGCCGCGCTCGCGCGCCTGCTCGGCGACCTCGCCGGCGACGGGGCCGAGCGGGACGAGCTCGGGCTCGTCGCCCTCGGGCGCCTGCTCGCTCCGCGCCAGCGTGAGCAGGTCGCGGATGAGCTCGACCAGGTTGTCGATGCGGTGGTCGGCGCGGGCGACGAGCGGCAGGTAGGGCCCGAGCTCGTCGCCGAGGCTCCTGTCGGCCACCACTTCCAGCAGGCCCTTGATGGATCCCAGCGGGCTCTTGAGCTCGTGCACCATCGTGCGGATGAAGCGTTGCTTCTCCATGGCGAGGCGCCGCACCTCGCTGATGTCGCTGAGCGTGACGATGCGGCCGCGCGCCTCTCCGCCGTCGTCGCGGAAGGTGACGATGCTCGCCATCCAGGTCTGGTCGCCCAGCTCGAGCTGGCGCACGGCGCGGTCGCCGGCCGGCGCCGCCAGCTGCTCCGCGAGCGGCGCCAGGTCGCCGCCGGCGAGCAGCTCCCCCGCCGGCCGCATGAGCACGTCGTCCTCTCGCGCCGCGAGCAGCGCCAGCATCGGCGGGTTGGCGAGCACGACGTCGCCGTCCCTGTTGACCACGAGCACGGCGTCGCGCAGGGAGCTGACGAGCGAGTGCGTCTGCGTCTTCTCCTCGGCGAGCGCCAGAAGGCTCGCCTCGTGCTCGGCGCGCAGGCGCTCCGCCTCAACGCGCGCCCGCTTGTGCCGGAGCAGCGTCTCCACCACGCCTTCGAGGTCCTCCGGGCTGAACGGCTTGGGCAGGAAGAAGTCCACGCCCTGCCGCGTCGCCGCCACGGCCGTGTCGATGTTGGCGTAGGCCGTGATCATGCAGACCATCGCCTCGCAGCCGCGCGCCTTCATCGTCTGCAGCAGGCTGAGCCCGTCGGTGTCGGGCAGGCGGTAGTCGAGCAGGGCGACGTCGAAGGCGCGCTCGCCCAGCGCGGCCAGCGCGGCCGCCCCGTCGCCCGCCTCCGCGACCTCGTAGCCCTCCATCTCGAGGATCGTGCGGATCCCGCTGCGCACGCCGTACTCGTCGTCGACGACGAGGATGCTGCCGGTGCCCATGGACGCCTCCTCCCCGCCGCCCTCAGACCGCCGCCGAGGCCGCTGCGGCCGCCGGCGCCAGTTCCTCGATGACGGCCAGCAGCTGCGCGCCGGTCACGGGCTTGTCGAGGAAGCGCGCCAGTCCTGACCACGCCGCCAGCCCGGCGCCCTCGCCGTCGAACCGCGTGCCGGTCTCGGCCGCGACCCCGCTGAGCATGACCAGGGGCACGCCCGCGAGACGCTCGTCTTTCCCGAGGCGGTAGCCGAGCCGGAAGCCGTCGTCGACGTGCTCCATCATGAGGTCGAGGAAGATCACCGCCGGCGCCTGCTCCTCAGCCGCCAGCAGCGCCAGGGCGTCGTTCGGCGACTCGGCGGTCAGCACGCGGTAGCCGCGCGCCTCCAGGTACAGGCGCCTGGCGTCGAGGAAGTCCCTGTCGTCGTCCACGAAGAGGACGGTGGCCGGGGTCGTCATGGGTCACGCTCCCTTGTCGTCGATGAGCGCGGGCCGGGCGGCGCGCGTCCGGGGCAGCTCCACGTGGAAGGTGGTGCCGCGCCCCGTCTCGGTGTCGAACCAGATGGTCCCGTTGTGCATCTTGACGATGCCGTAGGTGATGGGCAGGCCGAGGCCGGTGCCCTTGCCGATGCTCTTGGTGGTGAAGAACGGCTGGAAGACCTTGTCGCGCGCGCTCTCGGGGATGCCGTCTCCCTCGTCGCGGACGGCGAAGTGCACGCGTCCGCCCTCCGGCGCCTCGACGGCCGAGACCGTCACGACGCCGCCCCTGCCCTCCATGGCCTCGACGCCGTTCTTGACGAGGTTCACGAGGACCTGGGTCATCTGGTCGCGGTCGAGGTCGGCGCGCAGGCCGGGCGCCACGTCCACGGCGAACTGCACGAGGTGGGGCCCGGGCGCGACGGTGGCGACGGCGGAATCCACCGCCTGCTGCACGACCTCGCGGACGTCGACGTCCTCGAGGTGGACACGGCTCTGGCGGGCGAAGTCGAGCAGGTTGCTGACGATGGCCTTGCAGCGCTGGCTCTCGTCGGCAACGAGCTTGAGGTCGTGGGCGAGGTCGTCGCGCCCGGCGAGCTTCTTCCCGAGGATGTGCGTGTAGAGCAGGATCGTGCTGAGCGGGTTGTTCAGCTCGTGCGCGACCCCGGCCGCCATCTGGCCCATGGAGGCGAGCTTCTCGGAGTTGATGATGTGGCGGTGGACCTCGCGCATCTCGCTCCACGGCACGTTCAGCTCGACGCAGACGCGCTCGGCCTGGTCGATCATGAACGGCAGGCACATGGCGTCCTCGGCCATGCCGCCGTGCACGGCGACCGCCTTGGCGCGGCAGGTCGGGTAGCCGCAGGCGCCGCAGTTGAGTTCGTCCTCGGGGAAGAACTTGTTGGTCCGCGCGAGGATCTCGCGGAGCTCCTCCTCGGTGGGCTCGGGGAGGCGCTGGTCGTCGGCGACGTAGCGGCGGCCGAGGTCGAGGCCGGCGAAGGCGTCCGGCTCCGCCGGACCGGGCGCGCCGGCCTCGTCTTCCGCGGCCGCCGCCCTGCAGGCCGCCACGTACGCGCTCACGCGGCGCTTGCGCAGCAGCCCGGGCTGGGAGGAGCTGATGCCCGGGCCGCAGTAGCAGCCGCGGCACATGAGCGCCTCCACGAGGAGCGGCCCGTCCGTCTCGATCCGCGTGAGGCTGTCGAGCACCTCGACGGTCTCGTCGTGGCCGCTGACGACGAGGACCTCGGGGTCGAGCATCCCGCGGTCCAGCCCGGCGCTCTCGAGCAGGCCGCCGGGCAGGGGGAAGATCCGCGCGCGCCCGGCGGCCGGCGGGTCCCAGGCGGCGGGCGCCGCGGCGGCCACGTCCACGCCGCGCGCCGTCAGCAAGCGGTGCGCCTCCTGGAGCGTCAGGACCTCGTCCACCACGCCCTGCACCGCCTCGTCGCGCATCTCGGCCTTCTTGGCCACGCACGGCCCGACGAACACGCAGCGCACGTCGTCCCCGTACAGCTCGCGCACGGCGAGGGCGGTCGCCACCATCGGCGACACGACGGGGACGAGCCGGCCGACCAGCTCCGGCACGTACTTGCGCACGTACTCGGACACGGCCGGGCACGTGGTGGCGATGTGCACGCCGTCCGCGTGCTCCCTCAGGTGCCGGGCGTAGGCCCGGCTGACGAGATCGGCACCCTGCGCGACCTCGACGACGCGGTCGAAGCCGGCCGCCCTGAACGCGCCGGCCACCTGCGCGGCGGGCTCGGCGAAGCCCGCCGGGAAGGACGGCGCCAGCAGCGCCACGACGGGGGCGTCGCCGTCGAGCAGCGCGAGCGCGCGGTCGAGCCCGCTCAGGTACGTCTTGGCGTTCTGCGAGCACACGAGCGTGCAGTTGCCGCAGGCGATGCAGCGGCCTTCGACGACGAAGGCCTGCCCGTCCTCGATGCGGATCGCCTCGGCCGGGCAGTCGCGCACGCAGGTGTAGCAGCGCCGGCAGTTCTGCTTGATGGTGGTGATGATGGTGCCGCCCATCGGTCCTCCGTCAGGCCGTCGCCGCGGCGCGGCTGCGGTCGGTGTACGTGCGGTGCAGCAGGCGGTGGGAGGCCTCGCCCAGCGGGCGCCCGAGCAGGCTCTCGTAGAGCGCCCGCACGTCGGCGTTCTCGTGCGCGCGCCGGGCCCGGGAGCGCCTGTCCACCTCGTACAGGCGCTCCACCCGCCGGCGTACGTCGGCGGCCTCGGAGCCGTACGGCTGGCCGCCGCCGCCGACGCAGCCGCCGGGGCAGCTCATGACCTCCACGAAGTGGAGTCCGGCGGCGGGGTCGACGAGCCCGCCGAGCGCCTTCTTGACGTTCCCGAGGCCGTCCACGACGGCGACCTCGAGGCGGGCGTCGCCGGCGGTGACGCTGAAGCGGCGCACGCCTTCACGGCCGCGGGCCTCGGCGACCCTGGGGTCGCAGGCGCCGCCCGCGGCCCCGGCCAGCTCCGCCGCGGAGCGCAGGGCCGCCTCCATCACGCCGCCGCTGGCGGCGAACAGGCGGCCGGCGCCGGTGGCCTCCGCGAACGGCGCGTCCAGCGGCACGCGCTCCGTGAGGCGCGCGAAGTCCACGCCGAAGCGGCGCCACAGGTGCGCGAGCTCGCGCGTCGTGAGCACGTAGTCGACGTCGTGAGACTCGCCCGCCTCGGCCTTCTTTGCGGTGCAGGGCATGACGGACACGACGACGAGGCGGCGGCCGCCGAGCCCGGCGTACGCCGGGTACAGCTCGCGGATCAGCGCCCCGGCCATCTGCTGCGGGCTCTTGCACGTGGAGAGGTGCGGGATCAGCTCGGGGTGCTGCGTCTCGACCCAGCGGACCCACGCCGGGGAGCAGCTGGTGAACAGCGGCAACGGCCCGCCGTCCTGCAGGCGCCGGAGAAGCTCCGACGTCTCCTCGAGCACGGTGAGGTCGGCGGCGAAGCTCGTGTCGAACACGGCGTCGAAGCCGACCCGCTTCAGCGCCGCCGCCAGCCGCTCGAGCGTGGTCCGCACGCCCTGGCTCCGGCTGTGCCCTTCGAGCAGCGTGGCCGGCACGGCCGGGGCGACCTGCGCGACCACCACGGTGCCGGGGTCGGCGAGCGCGGCGACGACCTCGTCGACCTGGTCACGCTCGACCAGCGCCCCGGTCGGGCACGCGCGCGCGCACTGCCCGCAACTCACGCACGCGCTGACGTTCAGCCCCGGGCTGAAGCCCGGCGCGACCCGTGTGGTGAAGCCGCGGCCGCTGAAGTCGATGGCCCCGACGCCCTGCACCTCGTGGCACATCGTGACGCAGCGGCCGCAGAGCACGCACTTCTCGGGGTCGCGCCACAGCGCCGGGGAGCTGATGTCGAGGGCGTGCTCGCGGACGGCGCCGACGAAGCGCCGGCGCCGCACGCCGAGGTCGCCGGCCAGGGCGGCGAGCTCACACGTGCCCTCACGCACGCAGGAGAGGCAGTCCTGCGGGTGCGCGGCCACGAGCAGCTCCAGGATCGCGCGGCGGGCCTTGAGCACCCGCGGGGTGTGCGTGCGCACGACCATGCCCTCGGCCGCCTCGAGCGTGCAGCTCGTGAGCAGCCGCGGCGAGCCCTCGACCTCCACGACGCAGAGGCGGCAGGAGGCGGCGGGGCTCGGGGCCCAGTCCAGGGAGCACAGGTGCGGGATCTCGATGCCGGCCCGGGCGGCCGCCCTCAGGACGGTCTCGCCCTCGGTCGCGTCGATCGTCGTGCCGTTGACGGTGAGTCTCATGGGAGCTCCTCTCAGGCCACGGCCAGGACGGCGCGGCGGGGGCACGCGTCGGCGCAGGCACCGCACCCGGTGCAGCGGTCGACGACGATGGAGTGGGCGAACTTGCGCTTGCCGACGATGGCCTCACTGGGGCAGTTCCTCGCGCAGAGGGCGCAGCCTGTGCAGAGCTCGGCGTCGATGTCGAACACACGCAGTCCGGTGCAGGCGCCGGCGGGGCAGGCGCTCTCCATGATGTGGGCCTCGTACTCGTCGCGGAAGAACCGCAGCGTGCTGAGCACCGGGTTGGCTGCGGACTGGCCCAGGCCGCAGAGCGACGTCTCCTTGACGGTCTCGGCGAGCTCCTCGAGGTGGAGGATCCCGCGGAACCGCTCGAGGCGGCGGCGCTCGTCGCCCACCGGCCGCTCCGTCAGCTCGCTGAGGATCTCCAGCATGCGCGTGGTGCCCTCGCGGCACGGCGCGCACTTGCCGCAGCTCTCGTTGCGGATGAACTCCATGAAGAACCTGGCGACGTCGACCATGCAGGAGCGCTCGTCCATCACGACCATGCCGCCGGAGCCCATCATGGCGCCGAGCTCCTGGAGCGTGTCGTAGTCGATGGGCACGTCCAGCAGGTCCTCCGGGATGCAGCCGCCGCTGGGGCCGCCGATCTGCACCGCCTTGATGCGGTGCCCGTCGGGGGCGCCGCCGCCGATGCCGCAGACGACCTCGCGTAGCGGCGTGCCCACCGGGACCTCGACGAGGCCGGTGTGCCGCACACGGCCGGAGAGCGCGAAGACCTTCGTGCCGGCCGCCTCGCCGGCGCCGAGGCCGCGGAACCAGGCGGCGCCGCGGCCGACGACGGCCGGCACGTTGGCCAGCGTCTCGACGTTGTTCAGCACCGTCGGGCGGCCGTGCAGGCCGGCCACGGCGGGGTACGGCGGGCGGGGACGGGGCATGCCGCGCCCGCCCTCGATGCTCGCCAGGATCGCCGTCTCCTCGCCGCACACGAAGGCGCCGGCGCCTTTCTTGATGGTGATGTCGAAGTCGACGAGGCTGCCGAGGATGTCGCGCCCGAGCAGGCCGGCCACGCGGCACTGGTGGATCGCCTCGGCGAGCCGCTCGATGGCCAGCGGGTACTCGGCGCGGCAGTACACGTAGCCCTTGGTGGCGCCGATGGCGTACGCCGCGATGAGCATGCCTTCGATCACGCGGAACGGGTCACTTTCGAGCACGGCGCGGTCCATGAACGCGCCGGGATCGCCCTCGTCGGCGTTGCAGATGAGGTACTTCTGCGCGCGCGGCTGCTCCAGTGCGACTTTCCACTTGCGCCCCGTCGGGAAGCCCGCCCCGCCGCGACCGCGGAGGCCGGAGGCGGCGACCTCGTCGCAGACCTCCGCCGGCGTCATGTCGGTGAGCGCCCTGGCGGCGGCACGGAAGGCGCCGGCGGCCAGGGCGGCGTCGAGGCTGCCGGGGTCGACGACGCCGCAGCCCTCCAGCACCACGCGCGTCTGACGCGCGAAGAACGGCGTGTCGCGCAGCGGCGGCACTTCGGCGTAGAGGCCTTGGGGATCGTCGTACCAGCCCAGAAGCAAGCGGTTGCGCAGCTCGCCGCGCGCGAACACCGCCTCGAGGAACTCGTCGATGGTCTCGGGCCCGAGGTCGCAGTAGCTGAGCCGCACGCCGTCGGCGGCC
>CAIXSE010000239.1 GCA_903921965.1 uncultured Thermoleophilia bacterium
CAGCAGGAGCACCGAGCGCCCGCCCTCGAGCGCCGCCTGGGCGGCCTGAAGGTACACCTCGGTCTTGCCGCTGCCGGTGACGCCGTGCAGCAGCACCTCCTCGCCGGGGCGGGCCTCGCAGAGGATGCGGTGCACGGCGGCGCGCTGCTCCGGCAGCAGGTCGGGCACGTCGGAGAAGACGGCGCAGGCGGCCGCACGCGCGGCCTGCGCCGCGGCGGGCGCGCCGGGAGCGCCGTCATCACTCCCCGCGCCGTCCGTCGTCACCCTCGAGAGTGACGATCCCGTTTCCCCGTCTGCCGCGCGGGCCGCATCAACGCGCGTCCCCGCCTCCACCAGCGCCCCGCCCTCGAGCAGGCGCCGCAGTCCCGGCAGCGAGAGGCCCGTGGCGGCGCGCAGGGTGAGCTCGTCGGCGACGCCCGTCTTCTCGACGAGCTCGAGCGCCGCCTTCTGCCTTGGGCCGAGGCGGCCGGGCGTGGCCTCGCCGCGGGCCAGCTCGCGGCTCGCCGGCGCCGCCCCGGCCACGTGCACGCGGTACGCCACGCGCAGCCAGCCCTTGCGCCGGTACTTCGCGGCGAGCTTGGCCGCGGCCCCGCCCGACACCTTGAGGCCGTCGAGCTGCGCGAGCCCCTCCTCCCCGGCCTCGAGCGCCGCCCTGCCGGCGGCGGTGAGCTCCCACCGGCGCAGCACCTTGAGGGCGCCGGTCGGCGGGCACACCAGGGCGAGCGCCGCCGCGAACGAGGTGAGGTAGTACGACTCGACCTGCCGAGCCAGGTCGAGGAGGTCGGACGGTATGGCCGGCACGTCGAGGAGGTCGTGCAGGGGGACGACACGCCCGGCGTGCGTCGTCTGCGCGCGCAGTTCGAGTACGACGCCGATGACGGTCTGCGGGCCGAGCGGGACGGCGACCAGGGCGCCGGGCGCGACGCGCGCCTCGAGCTCCGGCGGCACGGCGTAGTCGAACGCCTCCGCGAAGGCGCGGGTGCGCACCAACGGGAAGACGGCGGCGTAGCTCACGCTACGCCGCCGTCTTCCAGACGTGCGGAGGGCCGGATGACGCGTGCCCCTGCGGCACACCCATCGCGAGCCGGCTGCGGTCGGTCAGGCGCCGAGCCCGGCGCCGGCACGCAGGGCCGCCGCCTTGTCGGTGCGCTCCCACGTGAAGTCGTGGTCGTTGCGGCCGAAGTGGCCGTACGCCGCCGTCTTCTGATAGATCGGCCGGCGCAGGTCGAGGTCGCGCAGGATGGCGGCCGGACGCAGGTCGAAGTGCTCCTTGATGAGCGCCTCGATGACGCTGAGCTCGACGACCTCGGTGCCCTCGCAGTCGACCATCACCGAGACGGGGTGGGCGACGCCGATGGCGTAGGCGACCTGCACCTGGCAGCGGTCGGCGAGGCCGGCGGCCACGACGTTCTTGGCGACGTAGCGGGCCGCGTAGGCGCCGGAGCGGTCGACCTTGCTGGGGTCCTTGCCCGAGAAGGCGCCGCCGCCGTGCGGAGCGGCGCCGCCGTAGGTGTCGACGACGATCTTGCGGCCGGTGAGGCCGCAATCGCCCATGGGGCCGCCGATGACGAACTTGCCGGTGGCGTTGATGACGACGAGGTCGTCGATCTTGCTCGCGTCGTACAGGCTCTTCGGCAGGATGGGCTCCACGACGTGCTCGAGCAGGTCGGGGTAGATGATGCTCTGCAGGTCGGCGTGCTCGGCGTGCTGCGTGGCGAGCACGACCTTGACGATCTCGGCCGGCTTGCCGTCTTCGTAGCGCACCGTGACCTGGGACTTGCCGTCGGGGCGGAGGTACGGAAGGATCTCGGCCTTGCGCACGTCGGCGAGGCGCCGCGCGAGCTTGTGCGAGAGCGCGATCGGCAGCGGCATGAGCTCGGGGGTCTCGGTGCAGGCGAAGCCGAACATCATGCCCTGGTCGCCGGCGCCCTGCGTGTCGAGGATGTCGTCGTCGTTGACATCGGTGCGCTTCTCGTAGGCGTAGTCGACGCCCTGGCTGATGTCGGGCGACTGCGGGTCGATGGACGTGATGACGCCGGCGGTGTCGCAGTCGAAGCCGTAGAGCGCGTTGTCGTAGCCGATGCCGCGCACGGTCTCGCGGACGATCTTGGGGATCTCGACGTAGGTGTCGGTGGTGATCTCGCCGGCGACCACGACGAGGCCCGTGGTGACGAGCGTCTCGCAGGCCACGCGGCCGTACGGGTCGTTCGTGAAGATGGCGTCGAGGACGGCGTCGGAGATCTGGTCGGCGATCTTGTCGGGATGACCCTCGGTGACCGACTCCGACGTGAACAGGTGCGTGCGCTTCTCCACCGTGCCTCCTGGGAACTGCGCCCGGCGGGCGCGGGTTGCGTAGCGAGCGTCTGGCGGCCTGCGACGCGCCCGGAGAGCATGCCGAGGCGAGAGGCGCGGGCCGCCGGGCAGTCTATCAGACGCCCGGGACGGAGACCAACGGCGGGCACGTCGGCGGCCGGCCCGCCGCCGCACGGCGCGGGGTCCGGCGCGCTGCCGGCATCTCGCCGCGGGACCGTCCGCCGGCCTCAGCTCAGGGCTTGACGGGCCGGCGGTAGTCCACGGTCACGTAGCCGCCGGCGAAGGCGCCGGTGCCGGGCTTCGCGACGAGCTTCACGCCGCGGCGCGGCACCACCGTGCTGTTCATCGAGTCGGTGAGCACCGTGGGCACGAAGCTCGCCGGCCAGACGCTGGTGTCCCAGCGGAGCGACGCCCGCCAGGACTGGTCGGTCCAGGATGCCGCGTCGGTGAACGTCGTCACCCGGGCGCCGGCGGGGACGGTCGCCGTGCCGGTGACCTCCTCCAGCGTCTGCGACACCTGCTGGGCCGTCTGCAGGCCGGCGTTGAAGGTCGCGTCTGCCAGATTGACGTTCACCGGGGCCGGAAGCCCCTCGCTCACGCCGAACTCCTGCTGCGCGACGACCTCGGTGCCGGCCACGGGGATGCGGCCGGGTCGCGCGTCGACCACCTGCAGCGCGCCCTGCCACGGGTGCACACCGACCCACTCGTCGGCGAACTGGTCGGTGAAGTACCACACAAGCAGGCCCGGCAGGGCCCGGTACGGCTCCGAGTGCGTGGGCGAGACGCGGTTCGGCCAGCTCGCCATGCCGGCGTCCGACCCCACGGGAGCACGCCACTCCAGGTAGTAGGCGTTCTTCGCCGTCCGCGGCACCTCGCCTGTGGTCTGGATCCACCCGTCGGCCTGCCAGCCGCCCTGCGGCGACGAGCCGTCGTCGGCGAACACCGTCTGGCCGCCGGCGCGGACGGCGAGGTCGCTCCAGCTCCACCCGTCGCCGCCGACGGCGAGGTCGGTGACGTAGCTCAGGCGCAGCTGTACCGGCCCCGTGAAGGCGGAGAGGTCGAACGTGGCGAGCACCTCGCCGTCCTGCTCGCCGGCCGCCCAGATGCTCGGCCCGGTGATGCCGTGGCCGCGGTTCGCGAGGTGCGGATCCGTATCTGTCGTGATCGACCCCGCGACCGTCTGCCACTCGCCTCCTGCGCGTCGCACCTCGACGTAGCCGTAGTCCCAGTCCGGCTCGATGTCGTACCACGTCCAGAAGGTGAGCACGGAGCCCGCCGGCAGGGTCACGTCGCGCGTGAGTGTGGCCGTCCGCTCGTCGCCCTTGCCGCTCCACCAGGCCTTCGCGGCGCCGTGCGGCACGGGGACGGTGAGCGTCCACGTGTAGTCCGGGAGGTCGACGCGCACGGCGCGCGTGCCCCCGGCCGCTCCGGCAGGCGACAGCTTGATGCGCCTCTTGCGCTGTCCGGGCTTGACGACCACCGGTCTGACCCAGCCGAGCCGTTCCCGCTCCCACGGGCTCAGGCTGGCCGGAGCCGTGCCCGGCGTCTGGCCCGGGGCACCCACCCAGGAACCCGAGCTCATCAGCGTCCAGAAGCCTGTGCTCGCCTCGCCGGTGTAGAGGGTGTCGTACAGGTCGGGCAGGCCCAGACTGTGGGCGAACTCGTGGCAGAACACGCCGATGGCGCCGTTCTCCCCCTGGATGGTGTAGCTGCCCACGACGACCCCGGGGTCCGCCGTCGCCGCCGGGGTCGCGAGCGTGCCCGAGTGCGCCCAGATGGTCCAGCCGCGCGCGACCTCTTCTCCGGCATGGACGACCTGGAGGTGGTCGACCACACCGTCGTGGTCCTGGTCGTAGCCGGCCCACGGCACAGTGTCGCCGAGCGCGCCCACAGCCTCGGCGACCAGCTCCGGCACCCGCGCGCCGTCGTAGGCGCCGTAGTACGCCTCGGCGTGCGGCACCTTCACCCACCCGTAGACGTCGCCGTCGATGCCGTAGGCGCCGGCGGACTGCTCTTCGTAGTACGCCGCCATAGAGCCCGAGCCGGGCGTCTCGTCGTACAACATGTCGCGGTAGTGGGCCGTCGAGAAGTCCGGGACCCAGTAAGTGACGTTGTCGTCGGCCGCGGGCCGTGGGATCTGGTTGTGCAGCGGGCCGGTGTAGCTGACTCCGTCCACGACATCGGTGCCGGCGAACTCGACGAGGATCGTGAGGACCTTGTCCCGTCGCAGGGCGACGGTGTGGCCGGCGCGGGCCGCAGCGGTGACGGGGACGCCGGGCATGATGCCCGCTGTGAGCCGCTTCACCGCGAGGGGATCGGGCACGTCACGGTCGGTCCCGGGGCCGTCGAGCGGCGCGACGGCGAGGGCGCCGGAGGCGGCCGTCAGCCACACGACGAGCGCGGCGAAGAAGGCGAGCGCGGCCGGCGACCCGCCGGGGCCGCGAGTGGACGCACGGCGATGAGACATGGGGTCCTCTCCTCGTCCGAGCCGGCCCGCCCGGGTCTGCTCAGCTCCGCTCGTGCTTGGGCGTGCGCCCCATGAGCGCGGCCACGCACTCCTGCGGCGTGCGCATGCCCTCGAGCACCTGGTACACGTTCTCAGTGACCGGCATGTCGATACCGAGGCGGCCGGCCAGGTCGTGGAGGGCGTACGCCGTGGGGATGCCCTCCACGACCTGACCCACCTCGGCCTCCACCTCGGCCGGCGAGCGGCCCTTGGCCAGCAGCTCGCCCGCCAGCCGGTTGCGGCTGTGGCGCGACGTGCACGTGGCGATGAGGTCGCCGATGCCTGCGAGCCCGGTGAACGTGCCGATGTGCGCGCCCTGGATCGCGCCCAGGCGCGTCATCTCGGCCACGCTGCGCGTGATCAGGCTGGCGCGCGAGTTGTCGCCGAAGCCGAGGCCGTCCGACATCCCGACCGCCACGGCGATCGGGTTCTTGACGGCCCCGCAGAACTCGACGCCGACGACGTCGTCGTTGGTGTACACGCGGAAGGTGTCGCTGGTGACGGCCGCCTGCAGCGCCAGGGCCATGGCCTCGTCGGCGGCCGCGATGACCGTCGCCGACGGCATGTCGCGGCCCACCTCCTCGGCGTGGTTGGGCCCCGAGAGGGCGGCCGCCGGCGAGCCCGTCTCCTCCTCGATCACCTGCGTCGGGCGCTTGAGCGTGCCGAGTTCGTAGCCCTTGGCCAGCGAGAGCTGCAGCGAGCCGGGCGCGCGCCGGCCGGAGGCCCAGCGCGCCACCTCGCGGACCACCTGCGTCGGCACGGCGTAGACGACGAGGCCCGAGCCCGAGACGTCGGCCTCGTCCATCGCCACGAAGCGCAGCTCCGGCGGCAGCACCACGCCCGGCAGGAAGTGCGGGTTCTCGTGCGTCGCGTTGAGGTAGGCGGCCTCCTCGGGGGTGAGCGTCAGCACCTGGACGGTGTGCCCCTTGCGCACCAGGAGCCGCGAGAACGCGCTGCCCCAGCTGCCCGAGCCGATCACGGTGACGTCCACGGTCAGGCCCTCCCTCCGTCGCCCACTCCCCCGTTCCCCGCGACAGGTCCGCCGTCGCGTCGCGTCCACGGCATGCGCGCCCGGTGCTCGGTCCCCTCGACCAGGCGTTTCAGGTTCCCCCGGTGCGCCCACCACAGCAGCACGGCCACGAGCACCGCCGCGATCTCGTAGGGCAGCGGCTCGCCGAACCAGACGGCCAGGAACGGCACCGCCGAGGCCGCAGACAGCGACGCGATGCTCACGTACCGCACCGTCACCAGCAGCACCAGGAAGATGAGGATGATGATCGCGAAGATCAGCGGCACCAGCGCCAGCACCACGGCAGCACCGGTGGCGATGCCCTTGCCGCCTTTGCCCTTCAGGAAGATCGAGTAGACGTGCCCCACCACGGGCGCGGCGGCGATGAAGATCGTCGGCCAGGGGCCGAACAGCCAGGCCGCGATGATCGTCGGGATGTATCCCTTGAGCATGTCGCAGACGAGCACGACGGTGCCGGCCTTCTTGCCGAGCACGCGCATCACATTGGTGGTGCCCACATTGCCCGAGCCGTGCTCGCGCACGTCGACGTGGTAGAAGAGCTTGCCGATCACCAGCCCGAACGGGATGGACCCGCAGAGGTAGGCGAGCACGAACAGGACGATCCAGGCGAGGACCTCGAGGACGGCGATCACTTCTTGCCCTTGAAATCGATGATGACGGGGACGCCCTCGAGGCCGAAGCGCTGGCGCAGCCGGTTCTCCACGAAGTAGCCGTAGTCGCGGGTGACGAGCGTGCGCGAGTTGACCTCGATGGCGAAGCGCGGCGGCGCCGTGCCGAACTGGGCGATGTAGTACATCTTGAGGCGCTTGCCGTGCTTCTGCGGGAGCGCCCGCTCGACGGCGACGGCGCGCAGGAAACGGTTGAGCTCGCCGGTGGACTGGTGCGCGACGTAGCGCTCCTCGAGCGAGGCGACGAGCTCCAGCAGGTCGCGCACGCCGCGTCCGCTGACGGCCGAGACCGGCACCACGACCGGCCGCTGGCGCAGCTTGCGGCGGGCGATGCCCTCGATCTCGTCCAGGTCGGGCTCGGCCACGTCCATCTTGTTGACGGCGATCACCGTGGCGCAGTGGTTCTTCGCGGCCTCGGTGCAGATGGAGAGGTCGAGCTCGCCGAAGCGCACGGTGCCGTCGACGACGACGACGGCGATGTGGGCGCGGTCGAGGCTCTGGACGCTGCGCAGGTACGAGTAGTACTCGACGCCCGAGACCTTGGCCGCCTTGCGCATGCCGGCGGTGTCGATGAAGCGGAAGGTGCCGCCGTCGGTGACGACGCAGGTGTCGATGGCGTCGCGCGTGGTGCCGGCGATCTCGCTGACGATGGTGCGCGGCTCGCCGACGATGGCGTTGAAGAGCGAGGACTTGCCGGCGTTGGGCCGGCCGACGAGGGCGACGGGGATCTCGGCGGGAAGCGCCTCGTCCGCACCCTCGCCCGGGCGCTCGGCGCCGGTGGTCTCGACGAGGCGGTCGAGCAACTCGCCGGTGCCCAGCCCGTGCGTCGCCGAGACGATGAGCGGCTCGCCGAGGCCGAGCTGGTAGACCTCCGCGACGGCGCTGACGGCGCGCGGGTCGTCGAGCTTGTTGGCGACGAGCACGACCGGCACGCGCGCGCGGCGCAGCACGGCCGCGATCTCGTGGTCGTCGGCCAGCGGCCCGACGCGGCCGTCGACGACGAAGACGACGACGTCGGCCGCGGCGATGGCGTACTCGACCTGTTCGCGGATGTGCCCCGCGAACGGGGCGTCCTCGCTGGTGTCGTAGCCGCCTGTGTCCACCATCGTGAACAGGCGCCCCTCCCACTCGACCTCGAACTCCTTGCGGTCGCGCGTGACGCCCGGCGTCTCGTGCACGACCGCCTGGCGCGAGCCGCTGAGGCGGTTCACGAGCGTGGACTTGCCGGCGTTCGGCGAGCCGACGACGACGATGACGGGGAGGCCGGGGCGCGAGGCCGGCGGTTCGGGCGCGGGTGAGGTGATGTCGTCAGAAGTCATTGAGGCAGTTTAGCAGCTGGGTTACGTGGCGGTGCGTGCGACGTCAGTGACGCGCGGCCCTTGCCTCAGGCGACGTGTGAGGCCGCTGTCCGCTGTGCCGACCGCGGCACGGCAGAGCGCCTCGCGCCGCCGCTGGCTCTACTCGTAGTGGGTCCACATGCGCAGCACTTTCACGACGCGTTCTTCGTCCAGGACCTGATAGACGAGACGGTGCTGGATGTTGATGCGCCGAGAACAGGCACCTGCGAGGTCGCCGACGATCCTCTCAAAGGGCGGGGGCGTCCGAAATGGATCGTCAGCCCGCACGTCGAGCAGCTCCTGGGCCTTCGGCTTCAGGCCAGACGCCGCCAGTCTCTTGGCGTCCCGCTGGGCCTGCTTCGTGTAGAGCAGGCGCCAGCTCACCAGTCGAGGGTGTCGGAGAGATGCGCGACCGGAGTCTCGATGCCCTCCCGGATCGACTCGCGCATGCCGGGGATCGAGAGCAGGTGCAGCGTCTCCTGGATGGCACGCCAGTCGTCCTCGCTGACGAGCACAGCGTTGCCGCGCTTGCCCGTGATCTCGACCGGCTCATGCGATGCCGAGACCTCGTCGAGCAGCCTATAGAGGATCTTGCGGGCCTCGGTAGCTGTGACAGTGGTCATGCGTCAGTCCCTCCATGATACGTACGCTATAGCGTACCTCGCGCTCATGATGCTACACGACAGGGCGGGATTCAGGAGGGGGGACAATGACAGCGAGCGCAAGCGTTCCTGGCGGCTCCGCAGGCGGCACCGCCTCCGCGAGCTACAGTGGCCGGAAGACAGCCTCTGTCGCCCACCGCCGGAAGGCCTCGATGTTGCTGAACCGCTTGAGGAACTCGGTGTCGTCGGTAGCGCAGACGGGTATCGCGCACCAGAGGGCGCGATCGCGCTCGATGTCGGCCTTCTGCCTGTTGGAGTTCCGCCGAGCGGTCAGGTAGGCCGTGCCGGCGGCCACGCGCGCCGGAATCTCCTCGGTGATCAGCCGGTGGACGCGGTCGCCATCGTTCCAGCCGATGTCGCCGAACTGCTCGTTGAAGGCGCGGAGGATGTTGCTGAGCGCTTCGTCCACGTACATGGCGTGCAGGAACCTCTCCTTCACGGCGCGGCTCAAGTCCGCATCTCCGCCTTCCGACTAGGTTGATGACCACACGGATGCGGCGACATCGTCGCGGTGCCGGGGCAGCTGCCTGGACACCCGCGCCGGCGCTGGGGAGACGGGAGCCCACAAGCGTGCCGCGTTCGAGACCACGGCTGGGGCGGACATGCCAGATGAGCTGATCGGCGCCAGCTTGGGGCGCTACGAGATATCGGCCCTCATCGGCCGCGGCGGCATGGCCACCGTGTACCTGGCCACGCACCCTGGTCTCCGTCAGCGCGTGGCGGTGAAGGTCCTGCACGCGCACGTCGCCGAAGACGCCGACCTGCTGGTGCGCTTCGAGCGCGAGGCGCAGGCGGTCGCCGCCTTGCGTCATCCCAACATCGTGCGCGTCGTCGACTTCGACTGCGTCGACGACAGGTACCTCATGGTCATGGAGTACATCGATGGTCCCACGCTCGCAGGCCGCCTCAGGCAGAGTGCGGCCGCGGGGCAGACGATGCCCGCCGCGGACGTGGTGCGCATCTTCGAGCAGTTGTGCAGCGCCGTCGACTACGCGCACGGCGAGGGCATGGTCCACCGAGACGTGAAGCCCGCCAACGTCCTGCTCACAGCGCGGGGCGACCCGGTGCTCACCGACTACGGCATCGCGCGGATCGTCGGTGCCGGCCAACATACGGCCACCGGCACCGTCATGGGCTCCGCGCATTACATGTCGCCGGAGCAGGCCCTGGGTCACGTGGTGGACGGTCGTAGTGACCTGTACTCGCTCGGCGTCATGCTCTTCGAAGCCGTCGCCGGCGCAGTGCCATACGATGCCGACTCGGTGCCGGCGCTGCTCTACCTGCAGGTCGCTGCGCCGATCCCCGACGCCTGTGCGATGAACCCGGCACTGCCCTCTTCCGTGGCAGCGCTGCTGCAGCAAGCGCTCGCCAAGGCTCCGGACGAGCGCTTCCACACGGGTCAGGCGCTGGCGCGCGCGCTACGCCAGACACTTGGACCTCTCGCCGTCGCCGCTGAGGCCACGCCGGTGACGCCGCGTGCAGTCGAGCAGTCGTCGGGCGGCTTCGTCTCAACCGAGCCGCCGGCGACGCCGGCAGCCCCGCCGGTGTCGCCCCCGCCGCCCGAGCGCACGCGCGTAGAGGCGCCGCTGCAGGTCGGACCGTCGCCGGCCCGCACGGTCGTCACGCGGCGCCCTGTGGCGCCTGCCTCGCCGAGCGGCATGAGCAGCAAGACGCCCGGCGCGACGATCGGCCACGATGGCTCGGGGCGGCGGGAAACGGCCGACAAGGAACTCGCGCACGGGGCGCACAGTCCCGCAGGCGCCGGCATCCCGCTCGCGCCCCCGGCGGCAGAGGGTGTTCCGCCAACGGAGGATGCGGCGGCTGCACGAGGTGCATCGGCCGTCCAGAGGAAGGATTCCGTTGTCGACGCTGCCGGGGTGCCTGTGGAAAGCGACACCGCCGACGCCGTCCACGCGGAGGACATCCGCGGGGTGGCTGTGTTCCGCCCAGGCTCTGGGTTCACGGGCCGTCAACTTCTCCTCGACGGCAAGGTCTTGGTGATAGCGGGTGTCGGCGCCATCACGGCGAGGGAAGCGATGGACCTCGACCGCTCCGGACGGCTCACCTGGCGTGACGACGGCACGAGAGCCTGGGTCGGCGTCCGCGCCGTCAGCGAGAAGGGAGACGCATCCTGCCTCGCCAAACTTGCTCGAGCAAGGGCGCTCTGCGATATCGGCAGGAGCAAGGCAGCCCTGACGGCGCTGTGGAGCGTGGAGGACGAAGCGTCGCTGGACGACGTCGAGGTCTCGCGAGGCCTCCTGGCCCTCGCCCTGGAGCTGTCGACTCGCATCGATGCCTACGTGAGACAACAGGCGCAGGGGATCGTGGAGCGCGGTCGCGCACGCTGCCGGGGCGGCATCGTCGACATCAAGACCGGCCGATCCGTGGCCTTGGACGCTCAGGGCATCGCTGGCGCCGAATCCCAGGAACTACTACAGCCCGCTGCTGTCCCGCTCGTCTCTCCTCTGGGCGCCGCCGTGCCGGTACCGCCGGAGACCGACAGCGGCACCCAACGATGGCTGGACACGGCACGACAGCAGGCAGCGAAGCGCAAGTACAAGAAGGCCGTGAAGGCACTCTGGGTCCTCGACAGCATGGCGCAGCAGGGAGACCAGGCTGCCGCACGCGGAGTCATCACCCTGACGGAGAAGATCCGCCCCGATGTGGACGCGAAGCTGGCGGAGGAGTGCGCCGACCTTGCCGCGCGCGCTACGGCAGCACTAGACTCACGCGCTGACGCAACTCGTGCCGTCGTTGGCCGCCCCCCAGAGAGTCGTGGACCCAACGCTGACGAAGACACGTCAGACGCACCCGTGTAAGGGACTCCTGCTGCCCTCTCGCGGCCAGAGTCGTGCCCTCAATGGGAGCCGCGAATTGAGCGTGGTAGTGGCCTTGGTCTCGGCGTTGACCTGCAGCCAATGGAGTGGCTTCGCGACCTGATCGCGGTGCGCGGCGTGCGGTGCCAGCCGGCCGCCTCGTCGTTCTCCTCGCTGAAGCGCCCTACGAACTGCTCGAAAAGGATGCCTACGCTGTGGCTCTCGAGCCCGGGGGTACTTGACCGAGGTTCACCTCCGGCAAGACCAGCGGGTCAAGGATGCGGCCGAGAGCTGGGGCAGCGGCAGGCCCGGGCGAAGCCCGTCAGGCCAGTGTCGCGAGCGCGCGGCCGAGCAGCGCGACGCAGGCTTCGCGCAAGGAGCCGGCGAGGACGAGGCGGCCGCCGCAGGCGGCCGCAAAGTCGTCCTCGCCGACGTCGTCGAGCGTGCGCCCCAGCGCCTCCGGCAGGAACGCACGCGGCGCGACGAGCCACTCGCCGGCGCCGAGCGGGTCGCGGCCCAGGGCCGCGAGCACCTCGGCGCCGCCCAGCAGGCCGGTGACGGTCACGTGAGGCCCGAAGAGGTCGTTGACGACGACGACGGGCCGCACCGGCACACCGAGGACCGCGCGCAGGCCTTCGGCGGCGCGCGCGACCACCGGCTCCGCCAGCGTGCCGGTGAGCAGGCGCACGGCGCGCACCGGCTCGCCCGCCGCACCGCCGCCCCCGCCCGGCCCCGCGGAGCGCCGGCGCGCCTCCTCAAGCAGCTCCGGGTACTCCGCCTCGAGCTCCCCGGCTTCCTCCAGGAGCAGCGCCGACATCCCGATGCCGTTCTCGTACTGCTCGGCCGCGTCGCTCGCCGGGGGCACGAGGCCGCACAGCAGGTGGAACTCGTCGGCGGCGTGCACGAAGCTCGCGCCGCGCTCCTCCTCGAAGCGCCGCTGCCAGCCGCCGACCTCCGCCAACACCGCCTGGGCGTCGTCCGGTGTCACGCGACGGAGGTCGCCCTCGGCCGCCAGCGAGACCGGCACGATGCCCACGTCTTCCACGCCCTCGAGCGCCGCTGCGCGCTCGATCGTCTCGCGCAGCACGTCGCCGTCGTTCCAGCCGAGGCACAGCACGACCTGCAGGTGCGTCTCGATGCCCTCGGCCGAGAGGCGCTCGAGCGTCGCCCGCGATCCTGCCGCGGCGCGACCCATGAGGCGGACGCGCGCCTCGTCGTCCCAAGCGTGCAGCGATACGTACAGCGGCGACAGGTGCAGGGCGACGATGCGCTCGAGGTCGCCCTCGTGCAGGTTGGTCAGCGTCGTGAAGTTGCCGTGCAGCAGCGAGAGGCGGTAGTCGTCGTCCTTGACGTACAGCGGCGAGCGCAGACCTGGCGGCATCTGGTCGACGAAGCAGAAGCGGCAGCGGTTGCGGCAGACGCGCGGCTCGTCGCCGAGGCCGTCGTGGCCCAGCGAGATGCCGTGCCACTCGCCCACGCGCGGGGCGACGGCGAACTCGAGAGAGTGGCCGTCGCGCAGCACGGTGAGTGTGAAGACGTCGTCCGCCGCCGCCATCTCGAGGTCGAGGACGTCGACGGGCACCTCGCCGTCGATGCGCGCGATGCAGTCGCCGGGCCGCAGGCCGGCGCGGGCCGCGGCGTCCTCGACGGCGGCGACGGGCATGCCTGCCGGAGTGCGGGCGCGGGAGCCGGCGCCGCCGTCACCCACCGCAGATCTCCAGCAGCGCGTTCAGGGTGGCCTCGATCTCCTCGTCCGGGGTCGAGGCCCCGGCGGTGACGCCCACGCGCTGCGCGCCGGCGAACCACTCCGGCCGCAGCTCGGCCGCGGACTCGATGTGGTGGGTCCGCGGCTGCATGCCCTCGCAGAGCTGCGCCAGGCGCGCCGTGTTGGCGCTGTTGCGGCCGCCGACCACGACCACGACGTCGACCTCGGCGGCCAGCTCGCAGGCGGCATCCTGACGCTTCTCGGTGGCGTCGCAGATCGTGTTGTAGACGAGCATCTCTCGTGCCACCGGTGCCAGCGCCGCCGCCACGCTTGCCAGGTTGGCGTTGGTCTGCGTGGTCTGCACGACCACGCCGGCGCGCTTGCCGCGCAGCCGCTCCACCGGCAGGCCGGCGGCGTCCTCGACGACCACGGCGCCCTCGCCGGCGAAGCCCTGAAGTCCCACGACCTCGGGGTGGTCGGGCTCGCCGAGGATCACGACGGTGTAGCCGGCCTCCTTGAGGCTCGCCGCCTTGCGCTGCGCCACCGCGACGAAGGGGCACGTCGCGTCCACGACCTCCAGATGACGCTCGCCGGCCCGCCGGACCACATCAGGCGGCACCCCGTGCGTGCGCACGATGAGCGTGCCGCCGGCGGCCTTCTCGGCGTCGTCCACCACAGCCACGCCGCGCTCCTCGAGCTGCTTCACGACGGTCGGGTTATGGATGATCGGGCCGAGGCTGGCGACGGGGCCGGGGGCGTCTTCGAGCGCCTCCTCCGTGGTGCGCAGGGCGCGCTCCACGCCGTAGCAGTAGCCGGCGTAGCGGGCGACGAGGATATCGACGGTCCCGGCGCGCACCTGGCGCAGCTCGGCGCGCCGCTCCAGCTCCTCGGCGTACTCGGGCCGGGGCTCGCCGCTGCCGGGGTCGTCCGCGGCGCGCGCGTCCGGCGCGTCCCCCGCGCGCTCCGCCCCCTCGTCAGCGCCAGAGCCCGGCATACAGGTCGGTCACGGCCTGCTGCATGCGCCGCGCCGCCTCCTGGTACGTCTTGCTGTTGCGCGCCGTCAGGTCGCTCAGGTCGATCGGCTTGCCGATCGCGGCGCGCAGCTTCGCCAGGTGCACGCCGCCCTCCGGCGGGAGCATGCGCTGCATGCCGTCCATCGCCAGCGGCACCACGGGAGCGCCGCTGCGCACGGCGATCATCCCGGCGCCGGGGAAGAACTCGTGGATCGCGTCGTCGTACTGCCGCGTGCCCTCGGGGAACATGAGCAGCAGGTCGCCCCGGTCCAGGATCTCCAGCGCCCTCATCAGCGCCTCGCGGTCTCCGGCGCCCCTGTCGATGGGGAACGCGCCGAGGCTCGTGATCAGACGGCGGAGGTACGGGTTCACGAAGAGTTCCTTCTTCGCCATGTACGTGAGCGGCCTGTCGCAGACCATCCCTGCGATGACCGGGTCGGCGTAGGACTTGTGGTTGCACGCGACGATGACAGGCCCGGTGCGCGGCAGGTTCTCCCCGCCCTTGAGGCGGCAGCCGAACACCCCGCCGAACAGCGGGACGGCGAGGAAGCGGCAGAAGGTGTAGAGGCCGCTGTCGCCGTCGCCGACCAGCGGCAGGCCGAGCGCCCGCAGCCTCACAGCCAGCCCGCTCACGCCGCCGTCACCCTGCGCACGACGGCCACGACCGCGTCGACGACCTCGTCCAGGGTCATGCCGGAGGTGTCGACCTCGACGGCGTCGGCGGCCTTGCGCAGCGGCGCGACCGCACGCGTGGAATCGCGCTCGTCGCGTTCGACGAGGGCGGCCAGCACGGTCGCATCGTCCACGTCCTCCCCCTTCGCGCGCAGCTCGGCGGCCCGGCGCGCCGCCCGCACCTCCGGGCGCGCCGTCAGGTACACCTTGACCTCGGCGCCGGGGAACACGTTGGTGCCGATGTCTCGGCCTTCCATGACGATGTCGGTGCCGTGGCCGATGCGCCGCTGCTCGTCGACGAGCAGGGCGCGCACGCCGGGCAGCGCCGACACCAGCGACGCGGCCTCGCCCATCTCGAGCGTGCGGATGGCGTCGCTGACGTCACGCTCGCCGGCGTACAGGCGGCCGGCCCCGTCGAAGCGCAGGCCGGCCGCACGCGCCACGGCGACCACGGCGTCCTCGTCGGTGAGCAGGACGCCGGCCTCGCTCGCCAGCAGGCCCACGGCGCGGTACATCGCCCCCGTGTCCAGGTAGACGAACCCCAGCCGCGCGGCCGTCAGCCGCGCCACCGTGCTCTTCCCCGAGCCCACGGGCCCGTCCACGGCGACCACCGTCACTCCTCGTCGTCCTCCGCCTCGCCGACGATCACGTCGTACCCCAGGCTCGCGAGCAGGTGCGACCCGCGCACCACCGCATCGGCGCCCTGGACGTACACGGTGAGCGTACCGCCAAGCTCGGCGCTCATGTGGTGCATGGCGAGGTCCTCGATGTTGATGCCGGCGTCGCCCAGGGCGACCATGATCTCGCTGAACACGCCGGGGCGGTCGGAGACGTGGACGATGAGGCGCCGCAACTCGCCGGCCTCGAGGCTGCCGGCGGCGAGCATGCGCCGGCGCTGGTCGCGCGCCTTGGCGATGGTCTGGCCGAGGCGCTCGGCGTCGTTGGCGGCCAGCGCCTCGAGGACCTCCTGCAGGCCCTGCTGGAAGGTCGCGAGCGCGGCCAGCAGGGCCGCCCGGTTCTCGAGGAAGATGTCGGTCCACACGCGCCGGTTGCTGCCGGCGATGCGCGTGAGGTCGCGGAAGCTCGGGCCCGCGGAGATGAGCGCGTCGCGCGAGCCGGGGTGCAGGCCGGCCTGCGTCATGAGGATATTGGCGAGCACGTGCGGCAGGTGGCTGACCACGGCCATGAGGCGGTCGTGCTCCTCGGGGTCTACCGCCACCGGCCGGGCGCCGATGTCGCCGAGGAAGCCGTAGAGCAGCTGGTACGCCTCGCTGGAGACGTGGTCGCCGGGGGTGACGAAGTAGGTGGCGCCGTCGTACAGCGAGCCGCGGGCGTTGCCGACGCCGGCGGTCTCGGACCCGCACAGCGGGTGGCCGCCGACGCAGCGCTCCTGCTCCTGCGGGCTGAGCGCGCGCATGAGCGGCCCCTTGGTGCTGCCGACGTCGGTGATGACGGCGTGCGGCGGGGCCGCGGCGAGCGCCGCCTTGACGTGCTTCACCACGAGTCGCACCGGCGTGCACACGAAGATGATGTCGGCCGTGCTCGCAGCCTCCTCGAGACTGTTGCAGGCGACGGTGATGGCGCCGCGCTCGAGCGCGAGGTCGAGCGTGGCCTGCGTCTGGCTGAAGCCGCGCACCTCGGTCACGCCGGCACGCTCGCGTGCGGCGAGGCCCAGAGACCCGCCCATGAGGCCGACGCCGATGACGGCGATGCTCCTCACGGTGGCGTCGCTCACGGGGTGGCCGGCGTGTCTCCGGCGTCCTCCTCGAGAGCCGGAGCGTCGCCCGCGTCATCCTCGCCGGCAGGCTCGTCCGCCTCGTCCGCCTCCGGCGCTTCGGCAAGCTCGTCCGCCTCCGGCGCACCCTCGCCCGTGAATGGGGTGTCGTCTTCCATCTCGGGTGCGTCGGACGCCTGGTCGACGGCGTCGGAGACGTCTTCGTCGCCCGCCATGTACTCAGCCGCCTCACGCGCCAGCGCCTCGACGACCGGCTCAGACGCCTCGACGCTCCCGGCCTCGGTCGGCTCCCCCGCCGGCGGCACCTCGACGGCCGCCAGCAGCACCGGCTGACCCTCGGGCTCCTGGCTCGCGGCTTCGGCGGCCTCTTCGCCGGCCCGGCGCAGCGCCTCGACCTCCTCGCCGGCGAGCTCGCGGAAGCCGCCGGGCTCGAGACCCTTGTCGGTGATCGGCCCGTAGCGGCGCCGGTGCAGCTCTTCGACCGGCAGGCCGACGGCCGCGAACATGCGGCGCACCTGGCGCTTGCGGCCCTCGTGGATGACCATCTCGACGAGGGCCGTCTTCGAGCTCTGCTTCTTCAGGTTGACCTCGGCCGGCGCCGTAAGCCCGTCTTCGAGCTCCACGCCCTGCCGCAGCGTCGCCAGGGCCCGGCGGCTCACCTTGCCGCGCACGCGGGCCACGTACATCTTGGGCACGCCGTACCGCGGGTGCATCAGCCGGTTGGCGAGCACGCCGTCATTGGTGAGGATGAGGAGCCCGGTGGTGTCGACGTCGAGGCGCCCGACGGGGAACAGCGTGCGCCCGTTGGGCACCATGTCGACGATGACCTTGTCGGCGTGGGGATCGCTGCGCGTGCTTGCCACCCCGCGCGGCTTGTTGACGAGGAAGTACCGCAGCTCCCGCGGCTCCACGGGATCGCCGTTGACGGCGACCACGTCGCCCTCGGCGATCTTCTGCCGCGGGAAGGTGACCACTTCACCGTTGACGGTGACGGCGCCGTCCCGCACCAGCTCGTCGCACGACCGGCGCGAGCCGACGCCGGCGCGCGCCAGGTAGACGACCAGGTTCATGGGCTGACTCACACCCGTCTCCTCTCGGCGTTGGCGAACAGCCTCGCGCGGATCTCCTCCACGTCCGACGCCTGCAGGGCGAACTCCTCCAGCGGAGGCAGGCCGTCTGCGGCGTCGAGGCCGAACAGCTTCAGAAAGCGCTCACCGGTGCCGTACAGGATCGGCGAGCCGGGGGTGTCGGCGCGGCCCTGCTGGACGACGAGGCCGCGCTCCTCGAGCGAGCTCAGGGCCCACTCCGACGAGACGCCGCGGATCTCGGCGACGTCGGCGCGAGTGACCGGCTGCAGGTAGGCGACGACGGCCAGCGTCTCGAGGAGCGCCGGCGTGAGGTCGTCGGGGCGCTGGGCCCCGGTGAGACGGCGGACGTCGTCCTCGCAGTCAGGGGCGACGGCGAAGGCGACCCCCCCGGCGACCTCTTTGAGCACCAGGCCGTGCCGCCCCTCCGCGTACTCGCTGCGCAGCTCGCCGAGCGCGCCGGCGGCGGCATCCTCGTCCACCTCGCAGGCGGCCGCCAGCTCGGGGAGCGGGAGCGGCCGCGACGATATGAAGAGGAGCGCCTCGAAGCGCTGCGGGAGAGTGGGCATGCGGTCCAGGGTCGGCCGGTGAACGTGTGGCCGATGCTACCGCAGGACGACGGCCGGCGTCACCCGGTGGCGGCAGCGTCGGGCGCCGGCATCACGGACGTCAGCCCGCGCCCGCCGGCGCGAGGCCGGGCAGCCGCGTGACGACGATATCGTCGAAGTGCCGCTTCTGGCGGAGGACTGCCTCGCCGCCGGAGTGCAGCTCGAGCAGGGCGAAGAAGGTGACGGCCCGCTCGAGGCGGTCCCTGGGCGCGACCGACGAGAAGGTGAACTCGCCGGTGTCGCCCAGGATGAGGCGCAGGCGGCGGAGTTCCTTGACGAGCGACACGGCGAGGTCGGCCAGGTGGCTCGTGTCGGGCACCGGCGGCTCGCGCAGGAGCGGCGCGAGCGCCGCCGCCAGCGCGGACGCCGGCAGCGCGCCCTCGGCGGCCGGCCGGCGGAGCAGGCCGGCCGGCACCGGCGCGCTGCGGTAGAGCCGGCCGCTGTGTTCCTCCCAGAGACCGTGGAGGGCCTGGGAGACGTTCTTGAACTGGCTGTAGCGCACGAGGCGCTCGAGCAGCCGCTCCGCGGCCTCGTCCGGGTCAAGGTCCTCGAGTTCCTCGTCGGCGTCCTCCTCGAGCAGCAGCCGCGACTTCATCTCGAGCAGCGCCGCCACGAGCACGATGAACTGCGAGGTGGCGTCGAGGTCGAACTCGCCGCTGTCGGCGAGGCGCAGCACGTACTCCGCGATGATGCTGGAGACCCTGACCTCCCAGATGTCGATCTCGTCCTTGAGGATCAGGGTGACGAGCAGGTCGAACGGCCCGTCGAAGACGTCGAGGTCCAGCTCCAGGGCGACCGGAGGTGCGGCGACGGCGGTGATGACCGGTGAGCCTTCGGCGCCCCGCTCGCTGGTTCCGCTCCGCCGACGAGCGTCAGCCTTCACCGTCGCCTCCCGCCGCGGGCGTCGTGCGCACTCAGTCCTCCGTGCGACGCACGAACGACGGGATGTCGAGGTCGCCGCCGTCGAAGGTCGGCGCCGGGCCGAAGCGGCGCGCCGGCTCAGGCGGCGCCTCGCGCACCGTCTCGGCGAGGGGCGCACGGACCGGCTCCGCCGCCTGCACGCGCCGCGGCACGGCGTCGCCGAACCCGGTGGCGACCACGGTGATGCGGAGCTCGCCGCCGAGCTGCTCGTCGATCACGGCGCCGAAGATGATGTTGGCGTCGTCGTCGGCCGCGTCGCTGATGATGCCGGCGGCCTCGTTGACCTCGAAGAGCGTGAGGTCCTCGCCGCCGGTGAAGCTCAGCAGCAGGCCGCGGGCGCCGTCGATGCTCGTCTCGAGCAGCGGCGAGTGGATGGCCGCGAACGCGGCCTCCTCGGCGCGGTTCTCGCCGCTGCCGCTGCCGATACCGAGGAGGGCCGTGCCGGCGTCCTGCACGATGGTGCGGACGTCGGCGAAGTCGAGGTTGATGAGTCCCGGCACGGTGATGAGGTCGGTGATGCCCTGCACGCCCTGCCGCAGGATGTCGTCGGCGTGCTGGAACGCCTCGACCACGCTGGTGTTGCGCTCGACCACCTCGAGCAGGCGGTCGTTGGGGATGCTGATGACGGTGTCGGCGACTTGCTTGAGCATCTCGATGCCCTGCTCGGCCTGCCGCTGGCGGCGGTTGCCCTCGAAGTGGAACGGCCGCGTGACGATGGCGATGCTGACGGCCCCGAGCTCGCGGGCCGTCTGCGCCACCACCGGCGCCCCGCCGGTGCCCGTACCGCCGCCTTCGCCGGCGGTGACGAACACCAGGTCGGCGCCGCGCAGCGCCGCCTTGAGCTGGTCGCGCGAGATCTCCATGGCCTCGCGCCCGACGACCGGGTCGGCGCCGCCGCCGAGCCCGTGGGTGAGCTCCTGGCCGATGTGGATCTTGACGTCGGCGTCGCACACGTCGAGCTGCTGGACGTCGGTGTTGATGGCGATGAACTCGACGCCCTTGACCCCCGAGTCGACCATACGGTTGACCGCGTTGGTGCCGGCGCCGCCGACCCCCACCACCTTGATGGTGGTGACGTACGGCCGCCCCTTGACGACCGCCTCCTGCGCGGGCTCGCCCATCGGCGGCGGCGCAGAGGCGTCCGTGCGCCGGAAGAGCTCGCTCAGTCCATCCTTCATGCTAGGACGATCGGCCATTCAGCACCTCCCGCGCCAGCGCGCGGTACGATTGCGCCCCTCTGCCCCTGGGGTCGTACCTGAGC
>CAIXSE010000240.1 GCA_903921965.1 uncultured Thermoleophilia bacterium
GTCGCACTCCTCGAGCAGCCGCAGGTCGAAGGACTCGCGGGCGCGGGCCCGGCCGTCCTCGCGCTGCTCCCAGCGCTCGAGGAAGCCGTCCACGTCGACGCGGTGCATGTCGAGGCCGACCTCCTCGGGCGCGTGGCCGTAGCACAGCGCCATGAGCTCTGCGAGGTAGAACGTGGGGATGTGGACGTCCTCGCCGGTGCGCTTGAGCGCGGCCTGGTTGAGGTCGAACTGCTGGAAGCAGTTGGGGCACACCACGACGAGCGCGTCGACCTCGTGCTCGGTGAGGTCGCGCAGCTTGTGCCGGGCCATGTCGAGGGAGCCCTCGCGGTGACCGATGCGGTCGAGCGCGCCGCCGCAGCACTGCATCTTGCTCGGGTAGTCGACGACGCGCGCGCCGAGCGCGGCGACCAGCGCCTCGACCTTCGTCGGCTGCAGGGGGTCGTCCCAGCTCACGGCCGGCTGCGGGCGCAGCAGGTGGCAGCCGTAGTGCACGGCCAGGCGCATCCCGCCGAGGCGCCTCACGGCGCGGCGGGCCATCGAGGCCGCGCCCTCCACGGTCGAGAGGTACTCGGCGAAGTGGTAGACCTGCAGGTCCTCCGGCCAGGCGAGGTCCTCGTCGCCGAGGGCTTCCTCGACGACGCCGCGCTGGGCCGGGTGCAGGGCGAGGTGCCGCTGGGCCTCCTTGAAGGTGGAGTAGCAGCCGTTGCAGGGCGTCAGCAGGTCGAGGCCGGAGCGCCCGACGATGGCCAGGTTGCGGGCGGCGACCAGGTAGTACAGGTCCGGGTCGCCGGCCTTGACGAGGGTGCCCTCGGGGCAGCAGGTGTGACCCTCGAGCTCGTGGGTCTGCACGCCGAGGTCCTCGAGCACGAGGCGCGTGGCCTTCTCGATCGACGGGAAGCGCGCGGGGATGGTGCACCCCCAGAACATCGCGTAGTCCCTCATGCTGCTCCGTGCCTCATGTCGTCACCTCTCCGGTCGGCCGTCCCCGGCGCCTCACGGCGCCTCCGGGGACGGGAACGCTCCCCGACAGGACCCTGTCGCGGGTCCCGCCGGGGAGCGCCGTTGCTCCCTGTGTCACGCGGCACGCCGTCGTGCCGCCGAGCCTTGCCGCGGAGTCGTCCTCCGCGAACGACTCCGCCCTAGCGCGTCACGCGTCGGAGCGAGTCGCGAACTCCGTGCCTTCGGTGGCTGGGGCCTTGATCGCCGGGACCTGGATGTTCACCGGGGTCTCGGCCGGCATGCTCGTCGGGTTGTAGCCTTTGTACGTCATCGGTGCCTCCGTCGCGTCGGCGGCCCACTCCCGGAGCCGCGTAGATGGCCCTGCGTTGGTCCCGAAACGAAAAACGCCCCCCGGTCGCTACGGACCGGGGAGCACCGTTGCTCCTCGCTTCAAGATGGCGGCACGCCGTTGTGCCGTTGTGACAGGATACCACGGGCCGCCCGGGCTGCAAACGCTTGGAAGCAGACCAGACAGCGCCTTGCCCCAGCGCTCGCGAAACGCGCGCGCCGCGGACGGCCTGTCGGCCCTGATGTAGGCGAGTGCGGAGAGGAACTGCGACTGCGCGGGAGGGGTGAACGCGATCCTGCGCGTCACGGGTGATGTTCATTCCGGTGTGACCATGCAGAAGTGGGGGATCCCCGAACCCCCGACCTCCGAGCGAAGAACAACCTGGAAACCCTGCTTTTCGTAGATGGCGACGTTGGCCGGATTCTGGGTCTCCAAGTAGACCCGGCTGCCCGTCTCCCTGGCCTTCGCCAGGATGGGCCGGATCAGGCGGTTCGCGAAGCCACGCCCCTGGAACTCGGGCCCCACGGCGATGACGTCGAGGTACCAGAACGGCTCGTCCACAAGCCCGTCCCGAAGCCGGGTGGCCCAACGCTGGTAGCGCGCCATCCGCCAGACGGCCGATGGACCGCATTCCTGGATCAACCGAACGCCCAAGCCGACTCCCGCTAGGGTCGGGGGCGTGGCGTGCGCATGGGGCGGTTCCCAGATCGCGATCCCCTCCAGCCGATCCGACGTGACCACGACGTGCGCGCGATGCAGGGCCAGCTTGCAACGATACAAGGCTTGCAACTGCTGGGGCTTGCGCCGCGCATCGGGGAAGAAATGGCCATGGATGGCGTCGTTCGCGAAGGCGTCGGCGAACCGGCGGGCGGCTTCGTTCAGGTGGGTCGTTGTGAGATTGAACAATCGGTCCTCCCTCGGCGGTACGCAGTGGACGCAACCTACCGGCTCAACGGATGCACTTTCGCCCCTGCGCGAAGGAAAATCAGCGCGAAGGAAAACCAAAGGCCGTTCGCAGGTGCATGAAGGCCGCAGCGCGCCGAAAGAGGGAATCCAGGAAGCGCCGGGGAAGAGGCCTACCGCCGACCGAGCGCCGTATCGAGGGGAAGAAGGGTAGAGCATCCCCGCCAAGGACGACCATGGGGCCGCCGGAGAGTAAGTGGAGGAAGGTGGCCGAGGAGACGAGCGAGTCGGCTCGATCTCATTGTTAGCACCTCGCAGTTGGCGACGCCACTGCGACCGCTTCAGTCCCGCGTTACTGCCAGACAATGCTTGGTGCCGCGTCGTACCGTATCTGTCTCTGGTAGGTGTACTTCGGGTAGCCGAGGATCGCGGCAGCGTAGACGCGGCTCCCCGAGGCCAACGCCAGTTCACGTGCGACGGAAGCGTGCGCATGCTGCGCGTATCCGATTACGCAGCTGCCGATGCCCTGACTCTCCGCGAGCAGCATCATGTACTGCAGCGCGATCATGCAGTCGTCGGCGACCTGGATGCCGGATCGAGGACCGGTGACGAACACGACGCACGGCGCAGCGTGAAACACGGGGCGCTCGCCTGCGCGAACGGCCTCATGCATCGCGAGCAGGTCGTCGCGGGAGCCCGAGAGGAACTTGCCGAGCCTGGGGCTCAGTAGCCTGGCTCCACTCACGACTACAGGGTTCAGCAGCTTGAGCGTATGGGAGAACGAGTTCGTGACTGCTAGCTCGACCGCGTCGATCCTGGCTGGGTCGGTAAGGACGACGTAACCTCGCCGACGGCTGTTGGACGAGCTCGGCGCCTTCTCCGCGTACTCGATCAGGCGCCTGATGGTTTCACGGCCCAGTGGCCGATCCTTGAATTCACGCACCGATCGCTTGCCGCTCAGGAGGCGCTCCATTGGTGCGAGGTTCTCCTCGATGGGCGCTACGCTGAACGCGCGTCGATTTCCTTCCGCTACACACGAGACTGCGCCTTCCGGGCAGATCGCCGCACAGTGGCCGCATGAGCAACACAGGTGCGGACGAGCCACGCTCGCGTGCTGGCTCTCCAGGGCCAGTACCGAGCTCGGGCACACTCGCACGCACCTGCCGCAGCCTATGCAGGCCCTCTGGTCGATGGCCGTCTTGGCGGTCACCTGTCTCCACTCGCCATCTCAAGAAGCCTCTCGATGATCCGGCGACGCTCGTCGCCTGCGGGCGCAGACAGGCCGAGCAGGTCGGCCATCCACATCCCGTCCGCCGCTAGCGTCACGATCGCGGCGACCTCGGCGGGTATCCCGTCTGCGGCTGCCAGTGCGCGCCACTGCGCGTAGCGGTCGCGCATGGGGTCGGCAAGAGCGGGGTTCGTGGCGATCGCGGCCAGCAGCCCCGCGGCAGTGGCGTCGTGTTCCGACGGCCCTTTCGCGCTGACACTGGTGCGAACCCATGCTCGAGTCCAGCGGCCGGGCTCGACGGGATCGGCCACCATCGACCGTTCCTGCGCATCGTCGAAGGACGTGAGCATGCGCTCGACCATCGCTGAGATGAGCGCCTCCTTCGTCGGGAAGTGATAGAGAAGACCACCCTTGCTGACCCCCGCCTCTGCAGCGACGGCCTCAAGAGTGAGTTTCGAGGAGCCGTCGCGACGCACGATCTTCTGAGCTGCGTCGAGCAGTTCGTCGTACTTCGCTGATCGAGTCATCGGATCTCCTTGCACCAGTTCGCTGGCTCGGCGTGCGGTGTACCGAAGGCATCGCGCAGGTGCCTGGATACGCTGTCAAGGCCGAACGCGTTCGCCAGCCACGGCGATACTGCGTTGACGCGGGTCATGAGGGCGTTCTGCCAGCCCATGATGGCGACCGGTTTGCGCTGCAGTGTCGTCGTGAGCACGAAGTCGGCCGCCCTTTCGGGGGAGACAACGGGCGTGCCCATCTTGCGCCACAACTCAGCAAACGGGCGCTCAGCGGCTGTATCGGCCGGAGCCGGACACGCGTAGCAGACACGGAGGTCTCTACCCTCGAGGGCGAACTCCCGGTTCATAGCTTGAGCGAATGCGGCGACGCCGGCCCGTGAGGCAACATCCACTGAGTAGTACGGCAGTGCGAGCCTGCCGTCCCCGAATCCGCCGAGGATGACGATCGTGCCACCCTCACGTATGTGGTTTGCGAACGCTCGGACGGTGAACACCGCGCCTGCGAGATTCGTGTCAAGCTGCGACCTGACGTCAGCTTCCGAATGATCCGAGAGTGGCTTGCGTACATCTGTGCCGGTCGCAATTACGAGCGCGTCGAGCTCGGACGTGGCTGCAGCCGCAGCAGCAAGCGAGTCCTCAGAAGACACGTCCGCCAGCGCAGTACTCAGGCAATGTCGCCCGGCGCGCAGCTCTTCCAGTCGCACGGGATCGCGTCCGATCGCGAGGGTGCTGGCGCCTTCGCGGACCAGCGCACCGACAACTGCTGCCCCAAGCCCGCCAGTCGCTCCGACCACAGCCACAGAGCTATCCGCGAAGCTGCGACCGGTGCGCACGTTGGGTTTGCGGAATCGTCGCACCACCGACACGCCGAGGAGCGCTCCTCCGAGCCAGAACATGATCTCGCCAACAGCCGCGAAGCTCCCTGCTGCCACAACGCGCTGCGTCGCGGGCAGGGGCAGGAAGGGTGCGGCGAACAACGCGAACCAGACGGGGAACGAGCCTACTACAAGGACCCAGCCGACTGCTCGAACGAAGCGGTCAGTGCGCTTTGGGTGCAGCTGGGATGTCTGCGTGGGTCGAAACATGCGTGCTCCCTTCAAGCGGAACACGAATACTAGACCGTCCAGACGGTACAGTCAACTCGATGAGCGACTTCCTGTTGCGACCCGTGAAGCATTGGGTGATGGTGCTGGCGTGTTTGGCTTCAGCTGCGCCGCGAAGCGGCGACTGCTGGAAGCCATTGTTGGTCAGTGCGTCTCACGCACATGGACGCACGTGCAGGCTCAGCCCGAGGGCGCGGACCACCTTCATGACGGTGCCGAGCTCAGGATTGCCGTTCGCCGAGAGTGCCTTGTAGAGCGATTCACGTCCCAGCCCGGCGTCGCGGGCAACCTGCGTCATGCCCTTCGCGCGCGCAATGTCGCCGAGAGCCGCCGCGACGACGCGCGGGTCATCTTCCTCGAGTGCAGCCTCGAGGTAGGCGACCATGTCGTCTTCTGTCTTGAGGTAGTCAGCCGCATCGAACGGCTTTGTCGTGGTCTTGGCCATACCGATCGCCTCCTTCACAGACCCGCAGCGAGAACCCTGGCCTTCGCGATGTCGCCATCCTGCGTGGACTTGTCGCCGCCGATGAGCAGAATGACGATGCGGTCACCGACTTGTGTGTAGTACACGCGATAGCCCGGTCCGTACGGGACGCGCATCTCGCTCACGCCGCCACCGACCGACTTGACGTCGCCCGGGTTACCCAGCGACAACCGGACGATCCGAGTAAGGATCCTGGCGCGCGCTTCGCCGTCGCGCAGCTTCGCGAGCCACTTGTCGAACTCAGGTGTTCTGCGGATCTCCTTCACCTAGGAAGCGTATACTACAGGATACAGCCGGTCAAACCCGGCGAGCATCTGACTAACGCACCGCGGATGAGCTGCGAGCGCGCCGGCCTCCCGTGAGGCCGCCGACGCCGCGGCGAGTCAGCTTGATCCGCTAGTTAGGCGGACACGGTAGCGTCCCGGAGATCGAGCACCATGAACCGAACCGCCCGATACCCGGCACGCGAAGTGATCCACCCGGTCGGGAGAGTGAATGCACGCCTGAAGCCCATGCGCTCGTAGAGCCGCAGCGCCCGATCGTTGGAATCCACCACCTGGAGTCCAACCGTCCTCATGTCGGCTTCACGTGCAGAGTCGATCACGGCGTCGAGCAGCCGGGTGCCAACGCCCAGACCCCGCGCCTCTTCGCTGACGGCCAACACGGCGACCCGCCATTGGCGCCTCTGCGGTCTCGTGACCGCATGCTCCACCGTTGCCATGCACCACCGAGGGATCGCAGCCGCGTAGCCGAACTCGCGCGCCAGAACACGGTACCGGTGGCGCTGGAAGCGTGCTTCGCGCGTATCCACGCCGATCACCCCCAGCGCGCTGCCCCCGCTACCGCAAGCGACCCAGCCGAGGCTCGGCTCGATGCTCGCGGCGATCAGCCGACAGCCCTGTTCCGGGGTGGAGGGAGCGAGCTCATGCCGCACCTTGAGAGGGAACGCAGCGAGAAGCAGTCTCGCGACCGCGTCAGTTGTCTCCGGGGTGATGCCTCTCGCGACTCGCAGGCCGTCCATCTGGTCTCTCCCATGTTTCCTCAGCGGCTCAACCAGTCGATGCCTCCCCGGCACGCAGTCCCGCCTAAGGTTGTTGCGCATCAGCTGCGGCCGATGCGCTCACTTCCCCGCCAAGCGTACCGCCGTCAGCTGGATGCGCTTGTTGGATGGACCACACGCCCCGGGTCACTCATCGGGCACCGCATGGGCCGCGATCAGCTTCACGTAGTACAGCAGCGGGAGCCAGACCAGACCCGGAGGCGCACGAAACACGGTGACCCCCAGGACCAGGCCGACGGCAGTCAGTCCGAACGCGACGGGTCTCTTCAGATAGCCCGGCGTCGCCACGGCCACCACGACTGCGAACAACAGCATGGTCGCGTACAGACCGACCGCCTGCGCCCAAGAGAAGCCAGGCCATAGCCACGCGATGACGAACGGGTGGACGTGAACCGCGAAGAACGCGAGCTCTTTGGCGCGGGCTACATCCGCGCGATGCCAGTACCGCCGACCAGACCGCGTGGCGTTGACCACCACGCCACCGCCGATATCGAAGGCGAACAGTACAGCCACCGTCGCCTGCAACACCGACCAGTGACCGAACCGCAGTGCCCAGGCAAGTTGCGCAGCAGCGGCAACAATCGCCGCGCCCCAGCCGAGCAGCAGTTCAGCTGTGGTGGCGTCCGGCCCGATGAGCGGATCGCTTACCCTCCGGTACCAAGTGCGCTCCACAGCCGAGACCGCCCCCCTCGTTCCATCTGACGGTCAAGCGCATGAGCAGCGGCGCACGCGCTTGCTTCTGGTACTACATCCTGGCCGTCTGCTCGATGCGCATGTTAGGCCTCCGGCCGGCGCCGATACGCCGACTTCACTATTCCGGATTCAAGAGCCACACTGCTCTCCAGCTTGAGCTTCGACTCGTGTCCGGTCTCTGGGAACAGCGGTCTTCCCGAACCGAGAAGGACTGGCACGGTAGCTACGGTCATGCGGTCGATCAGGCCCTCCCGCAAGAACCCGTGGATGGTCGCGCCTCCGTCGATGTAGATTCTGGAGAGACCCTCGCTCTCCAGTTCGCGAAGCAGATCAGCGGGTCGGGCCGAGCGAATCCGAATATCGGCGCCTTCAATCTGCGGTGCCTCGCTGAGAGTAGTGCTCAGGACAACGATCGGCAGCGCTCCGTAGGGCCACGGGCTGAACTGTTTCACAGTATCGAACGTCTTGCGACCCATCACGAGACAGTCGACGTTGTTCAGGAGCTCGACGAAGTCAGACATGCTTCGCTCAGCTTCCTCGGGACCTGCGATGCCCTGATGTAGGCGAGTGCGGAGAGGAACTGCGACTGCGCGGGAGGGGTGAACGCGATCCTGCGCGTCACGGGTGATCCAACAGGTCATCGGCCGCCGCCATGACCTCTTCGAGGCCGACGCCGTTGCCCGCTGCGCTGTCGGCCTCACCTTGAGCGAGGATCCGGAGCATCTCCAGCTCGCGCTGCATCCGCTCGTAGGCCCCGGCGCTGACCAGGACGGCTGAAGCGCGACCGTGCTGTGTGATGAAGACCGGATCTCCGGAGGACGAAGCCCGCCTGATGATGGCCGAGGCGTCCTGTCGCAGCTCGCTGATCGGGATGCTGGTGGGCATGACGCTCATGGGATACCTCCTTCGGTACCGCCAATGACACCGCGAACGCTACCGTCTGTACATCTGGACCGTATGTAGCGGCGCGGCGCCCCGCCACGCAAGTTGGCGCGGGTTGCCGCCACGCAGGGTGGTGGCAGAGCCGCAATCACGGGGAGGCGCCGCATGAGTGAGCATACGTTCATCGGTCTCCACTTCGCCGGCAAGCCGGCGGGATGCTCGATGGAGAGGCCTATCCGCATTCTCAACAAGTGCGGTCAGGACGTGGGCATTCGCGTGTCACCCAAACCGCGTGGTCGCGAGCCTGCGACTCAGCGGTTCAGCGGCCGGGCGCGGTGGCCGGGATCTGCCGGTGGCTCGAGCCGGTCTGAGGCCGGACCCTCGGCTCCCCCGCGGGGCGCCGCGGTGAGTCCGGTGTCGCGCGCCGGCAAGCGAGTCGGTCAGGCGGCGCCTTCCACGATCCGCACGAGCTGCGCATCGACGTCGGCGGTAAGCCCCGGCGGCTCGTGCGTCTCCAGCAGGCCGAGGACCTTGGCGCGCACGCGCTGCTCCATCGTCTGCGAGCCGGCCGCCACCCAGGCGCCGTGGTTCATCCTGTCTTCGAGCCCGGCGGGCCAGTTCTCGCGGAAGTGCTTCGCCGTGTGCCGGTGGGCGAGGAAGTGCCCGCCCGGCCCGACGTCGGCGATGGCCGCGGTCGCCAGTGACTCTTCGTCGACGGCGACGCCGCCGACGAGGCGCGCGCACTTCGCGATCGCCTCGTCGGCGAACACGAGCTGGTCGAACGACGAGGTCAGCCCGCTCTCGAGGAAGCCGAGGTCGTGGACGAGGTTCGACCCCGAGAGCGCGGCCGTGAGCACCCACTCGGCGGTGTCGGCCGCGGCCTGGGCGTCGAACGTCTTGGCGTCGGAGCACCCGGCGTAGCCCCAGGCGGGCAGGCCGTAGTACTGCGCCAGCTCGGCGAACGCCGCCATGGTCAGCATGAACTCCGGCGTGCTGTAGCTCGGCGCCATGGTGCGCATGTCCATGCCGAGGATGCCGCCGCCCGAGACGACCGGCGCGCCCTCGCGCTTGAGCTGCGCGATGAGCACGCCGGCCAGGGACTCGGCGTTGCCGAGCACCAGGCCGCCCGCGGGAGTGACCGGCGCCGTGCCGCCGCAGAGCAGGCCGGACATGAACACCGACGGCACGCCCATCTCGGCGGCGAAGAGCAGCTTGTCCATGTTCTCGCGCGCGAACCTGAGGGGCGAGACGGGCTCGTTGTACATCAGCGCGAAGGGGCGCTCGCGGAGCGCCTCACGCCCCCCGGCGACGACGTCGAGCATCGCCGTGATCGACTGCGCGGCCGCCAGGTCGAGCGCCGTGAACACGAAGGGCTTGGTGGTGTTCCGCAGCATGGCGAGCACGTGGTGCAGCTCGGCCGTCGACCGGTCCACGTCGGAGGCGATGCCCATGCACATGACGAAGTCGATGTTGGGCAGGGCGTCGCAGACGCGGGCGAAGTCGGCGACGTCGGCGAGGACGGCGCGCCGGCGCTCGTCGGTGCGCGGGTCGATCACGTTGGGCGTGTCGGAGCCGGTACCGAAGTACGTGCGCCGGCGGCCCAGGCGCATCGCCTCCCTGCCGCCGCGGTCGTGGATGGTCACGTTGCCCGGCGCGACCCCGACGGCCCACTCGACCAGGCGCGCCGGGATCCGCACCCGGCCGTCGTCGTGGACGAAGGCGCCGGCCTCCTCCAGAAGCGCCGTGGCTTCGCCGCTGTCGACGCGCACGCCGGTCTGCTCCAGGACCTTCATGCTGGCGTCGTGGATCCGGTCGATCTGATCGCGCGTGAGCACGCGGTGACCGGCGGCGTCGGTACTGATCACGATGGTTCCTCCTCGATGGGCGCGCCGGCCGCGACGCGTTCCGTCTCCTCGTAGGTCCGGACGATGTCGTCGATGGTGTCCAGCACGTCCCGGGGCAGCGGCGGCGCCTCGTGGGCCGCGAGGATCTCGAGCGCCCTCCGGCGGGCCCGCTCCCTGATGTCGGGCCTGCCCTCCGCGTCCCACGCGGCGCGCGAGCTCCTGTTCATCACCGCGGGGCGGAACCGCGACGCCCTGTGGCGGCTGCGCGTGTGGTGGTGGCCGACGAAGTGCCCGCCCGGGCCCACCTGCGCGATGACGTCGGCGGCCAGCTCGTCTTCGTCCACGTTCATGCCGGCGAGCAGCCTGCGGTTCATGCCGATGAACTCGTCGGCGATGACGATCTGTTCCAGCGACGCCTCGAGCCCGAACCCCTGGTAGCCCACGTCGTGGGTGAGGTGCGAGCCGCAGAGCATGTCGAGCAGGATGAACTGGGCCATCTCGAGCCCGGCCTGGGCGTCGACGCAGTGGGCGTCGGTCATGCCGCCGTAGGCCCAGTTGGGGACGTCGAGCCAGTGGGCGAGCTCGATCGAGGCGGTGTGCGCGAGCGACACCTCGATGCCGCAGTACGACGACTGCATCGTGGCGAAGTCGAGCATCAGCGGCCCGATGCCGAAGACGAGCGGCGCCCCCGGGCGGGCGAGCTGGTGGACGACCATGCCCTGGTAGTACTCGGCGAGGCCCTGGGCGAGCACCCCCGGGAGCGTGACCGGAGCCGTCGCTCCGGCCAGAGGCGCGGGGGTGTAGAGGCTCGGGAGGCCGCGGTCCGCGCAGAAGAGGAGCTTGTCCAGCGACTCGTCCATGTGCGCCAGCGGGCTGACCGACTCGGTGTACGAGATGAAGTACGGCTTCGCGGCGAGGGCCTCTGTGCCACCTCTGACTGCGCAGGCGATCCGCCACATGGCGGTCAGGTCCGCGGTCCCCTCGCAGGTCACGACGAGCGGCTTGCGCGTGTTCTGCGCCATCGCGCGGAAGTTCTGCAGGAACGCGGACGAGGCGTCGAGCTCGTTCGGCCACGCGCCGGACATCACGAACGAGATGTTGGGGAGCGCGTCGCAGAGGCGCGCCGCGCGGCGGGTGTCGTCGAGCGACGAAGGGCGGAGCTCCTGCGTCTCGAGGTCCCACGTGGACATCAGGTCAGAGCCGCTGCCGAAGTACGAGTTGTAGCCGCCCAGCGCCATCGCGGGCCGGCCGTCCCTGTCGTACATCGCGATCGAGGAGGGCACCTTCGCGCGGAGCTCCTCGACCAGCCGGCCGGGGATCCTGACGACCCCATCGGCGGGCGTACACCCGGCCCTGGCCAGCAGCTCCAGCGAGCGCGGGTGGCGGATGTGCATGCCGACCGACTCGACGAGGTGCAGCGCCACGGCGTGGATCTTGCGGATGTCGTCTTCGGACAGCACGCGCGGTCTGCCGATCAGCGACGCGTTGTCGAGGGGAGCAGCGTTCACGGCGGTGGCCTCTCGCTTCGAAGCTCGCAGGCACCGGCGGGCGACTGCTATGCTGTGGGTAAATCAAGCGCTTGCTTTATCCCATGGACGGACGGGCGCGTCAACAGGCGGCGGCCCGGGCCGAGGCCGCGTCGGCAAGGAGGCCGCATGGCAGACGGCAGCACCGTCGAGGACCCCCGGGCGAAGCTGTCGCCGACGGCGCTGCGGGTCCTCGAAGCAGCCCGCACGGTGATCGTCGAGGAGGGTTTCGAGAACCTGACGCTGTCCCGGATCGGCGAGGTCAGCGGCGAGAAGAACGTGGCCGCGGTCAAGTACTACTTCGGCAGCAAGTCCGGCCTCGTGAGCGCCGTGCTCGACACCGTCCTGTACGACGCGATGTCGGCGCTCGACGCCTCGCCGGGCGACGAGCTCGGCGACCGTGGCCTGCTCGGGCTCACGGTGCAGACGGCGATCGTCAATCAGCCGAGCGACGCCCTGACGATCCTCTTCGAGATGCTGCCCCACGTCTTGCGCGACGGCGAGCTCGTCGGCCGCCTGCGCGTCTACTACGAGGCCTTCTTCCGGCTGCACTTCGCCCAGGTACTGCGGCAGGCGGCGGCGCTCGAGGTGGCGCCCTCCGGTCGTGACGAGCGCCGCCCCACCGCGGCGGGGCTCGCCTCGCTTCTGTCGGCGCTGGGCGACGGCCTGGCGATCCAGGCCATGGTGCGGCCCGAGCACTTCGACCTCCTGGAGACGCTCGCGGCCCTCGACGTCCTCCTCAGGCACGGACTGCCGCTCGTCGAGAGGGAAGAGGCGGGATGACCAC
>CAIXSE010000241.1 GCA_903921965.1 uncultured Thermoleophilia bacterium
CATCGCGGGGATGTAGGGCGACGGCAAGACCAGTGACGTGCAGACCGGTCACGAGAAGACCCTCACGGCTCTGATGGCGGCGTTGGCAGGGACCAACCTCATCTACGGGTCGGGCATGATCGAGTCGGGCGTCACCTTCGACTTCGCGCAGCTGGTCATCGACGACGAGATCGCGCGCATGGTCAAGCAGGTGGTCGGCGGCGTGAAGGTCAGCGACGAGACGCTGGCGGTGGACGACATCGCGAGCGTCGGGTCGTTCGGCGACTTCCTGAGCCTGGACGCGACGATGGCGCACATGCGCGAGCAGTCGCAGCCGAAGCTCATGGACCGGCGCGTGCGCGAGGAGTGGGAAGAAGCGGGCAGTCCGGGCGCCTACGACAAGGCGCTGACGCGGGCCCGCGACATCCTCGAGAACCACGAGCCGGAGCCGCTGCCGGCCGACGTGCAGCAGCGGATCCGCGACATCGTCGACCGCGAGGACAAGCTGGCCGGTCGCACCTGACGGCGGCCGGCCTGCTGTGCACGCGGGCTTGACGCGAGACGACGCGGGGCGGGGCGGCTCTTCCGGCCGCCCCGCCCCGGCGAGGTCAGCGCGTCACTTGCCCTCGAGCACCCAGTCCTTGGCGGCCGCCAGGTGCACCTTGAGCGTGTAGCCGGTGCCGCCGTCCTTCAGGGTGTACGCGAAGTCGCCGTTGCCGGGGCCCTGCGCCATCGGCGCCTTCGTCCAGGGGTTCTGCGGCCAGACGGGCACGCCGGGTTGCAGGCCGACGGCGCCGGAGGCGGCCAGGTCGGCCTCGGCCGGCGGCGTGCCGCCGTGTCCGGCCCTCCACGTCTCGACGTACGTCTGCAGGAGCGCGAGCCCGGCCTTGCCGGCGTCGTCGCGCTCGGTCTTGAGCCACGCCGGCACGCCGCCGCTGAGCTTGTACTGGCCGTTCGACAGGTGGCCGACGAGCACGTAGCCGGTGCCGTCGGCCTTCAGCCTGTACGTGTACGTGCCGCGCGTGGTGCCCGGCGCCATGGTCTTGCCGGTCCAGGGGTTGCCCGGCCAGACCGGCGCGTCCTCGAGCCCGCCCTTCCTGACGTCCTCGACGGCCGGGTAGGTGAAGCCGTCGAGCTGGGCCTGCGTGTCGATGTAGCCGCGCAGCAGCAGGACGTTCATCTGGACCTGCTTGTCGACGAAGCTCGGGGCGGCGGCGGCGCGCTGCGGCAGCGCCGCCGCCACGCCGGCGGCGAGGGCGATCGCGGCCAGTGCCGCGAGTGGCAGAAGGGCACGTCTGGGCATGGTGGCCTCCACGGGGTGGTCTCCGGGTGTCCTGCCAGTGTGGCCGGGCCGGCCGGGGACGGTCAACCGCGCGATGCGTGGTCCGACCCGCCTCGGCGGCGGCGCGCCCGGCCGCCGCGCGTCCCCGGCGCCCGTACTGGTACGATGCGACTCATGGAACCCCGCATCCCTACGCGCATGGGCGACGGCTTCATGGTCGAGCTGACGCGCAGCGAGCTGCGCGCCGACATCGAGCAGGCCACGCAGGAGGCGGCGCGAAAGGCGAAGGCCGAGCCGCTGACCGCGGACGAGCAGGAGCACCTGCTCGACATCTACGCCTCACGCGCGGCCTTCACGGCCGTCGACCTCGGCGACCAGGTCGTGCTGAGCTGCGACGGCGGCGGCAGCAAGATGACCGGCACCGACCTGCTGGACCTGCTCGAGAGCGAGCAGCGCCTGGGCCAGGACATCCTCGAGCTCTGGCACATCGAGTACAGCTACAAGGCCATCAAGACGATCCTGCCGTTCCAGCAGCAGGTCATGCAGAACGTGCAGCTCATGCTCACGGCGCCGGTGCAGTACGGAGCGCAGCCCAACCTCGCCTTCTACAGCCGGCCCGACGGGCCCTGCGAGAACTGGTTCGAGCTGCTGCCGCGCGGCGACGTGGCCGGGGCGCGTGCGGCCGTCGAGGAGGCGATGGAGTACGCCACGCAGGACTTCGTGTACGTGGCCGACGGCATGCTCGAGGCCGGCGCCGACGGCGTCGACTTCGACACGACGGGGGGCGCCGGCGACGCCGACCTCTTCAGCACGCTGCGCGCCGTGAAGCACGTGCGCGAGCGCTTCCCCGAGGCCGGGGTGGAGCTCGGCATGGCCGGCGAGTTCGTGATCGGCGTGCACGGCAAGCTCGAGTGGGGCGGGCGCCGCCTCGCCGGCCTCTGGCCGAAGGGGCAGCTCGAGGTCGCGCA
>CAIXSE010000242.1 GCA_903921965.1 uncultured Thermoleophilia bacterium
AAGGGCCTGCGCATCTTCAGCGCCGGCGTGATCGTCCTGATGGCGTCGCCCTTCGTCTTCTACATCGCCAACGGCGGCAGCTGGGCGTTCGTCGGGCGCGTCGGCACCTGGACCGGCATCAGCGACGGCCAGGTCGGCATCGCCCTGGCGCTCAGCAACGTGTGCGCCATCGCCGGCGGCCTCATCGCCTCCTGGCTGGGCCTGCGCCTCAAGCTGATCGGCCCCCTCGTGGCCGGCATCCTGCTCACGATGAGCGCCAACTTCATCATGCTCGGCCGCTGGGGCATGCCCGGCTACACCGTGGCCAACTGCATCGGCTTCGGCTTCACCGTCTACAGCGTGGCGATGTACCTGCAGGCCTTCGGCTACGTGGACCCGTCCGGCCGCCTCATGGCGAGCGGCGGCCTCGCGCTGTACGGCGGGGGCGCGCTGGGCCCCGTCATCATGGCCCAGTTCATCCCCGCCGGGGACGATCCGTCCTACGCCGCGGTCCTCGTCGCCGACGCCGTCGTCTTCGTGCTCGCGCCGGTCGTCTTCGTCGTCGGCTGGAGCATGGTGAAGCGGGCGCTGAAGCGGCAGGAGGACGCGACCGGCGGCGCCTGACTCCGGCCGGCGAGGGCAGCCGGCCGCGCCGGCCCGCCGCGTTCAGCCTGCGGCCGGCCCCCCGCGCCACCCCCCGTCCGCCGCGTTCAGCCTGCGGCGGACCCGCCGCGCAGCGGCGCGGGCACGACGCGGAACTCGAGCCCGGGCAAGGAGGCGGCCAGCGCCTCCTGCATGCTCGCGGAGAGGGCGTCCAGCTCGCCCACGGTGTACGACGCGGGGAAGGACAGCTCGACCTCGACGATGTGCCGCCGGCCGCTCGCCCGCGTGTAGAGCACCCCGATCCCCTCGTAGTCGGCGACGTGCTCCGCGAGCGCCTTCATGATGCGCAGCTGGTCCTCCTCTCCGAGCGGCAGATCGACCAGGGAGCGGAACGAGCGGCGCACCAGCCACACGCCCGCCCACACCATGTACAGCGAGATCACAAGGGCTACGGCCGGGTCCACACGGTCGCCGACCGCGGCGACCCCCGCACGGACGAGGAACCAGCCCACGGCGAAGGAGGCGAGCACCCCGAGGTCGCTGAGCAGGCTCGTGCGGTAGTCCAGCAGGTAGGCGTGGACCAGGGGGGACGGCGCCGCCGTCCGCCGCGCCAGCCTCTCGACCGCGTGCCAGAGCAGCACCATGCGCACGGCCGAGACGGCCACGGCGACCAGGCTTGGTCCGTACTGCACCTCCACCGGGGCCGCGAGCCGTTCCACCGCACCGGCGGCCATGTACAGCCCGCTCGGCACGAACAGCACGCCGCACAGGAACGCCGAGAAGTCCTCGAGCTTGCCGGCGCCGTAGGGGAAGCGGAACGTGTCGCCGGCCAGCACCTGGCGCATGGCGTACAGCGAGAACGTCTGCACCGTCAGCGAGACCGCGGCGAGCACCGCGCACACGAGCAGCGCGGCGGAGTGCTGCACCACGCCCATCACCGCGTACATCGCGAGGATGAGCGGCAGGGTGGAGTACCCCCACAGCATCACCCGGTACAGCGCGCGGTCGTCCACACATCCCCTTCCCGGCCCGCTCTCCCCGTTCCTCCTATCGGCAGGCGTCCGCGACGACTTGTGTCCGCCGCCGTCGACGGTCCGGCCGGCCCTCAAACGGTGGCGACGCGCCCCACCGGGGCAAGCTTCACCGTGGGACGGGTGCGCCCCCGCCGCCGCGGGGGCGTGGCCGGGAAGGAGGCACGCATCATGGTGGTCCAGCGGCCGCGGGTGCACCGGACGTCACGGTCGGGCACCTCCCGGGCGCCCCGGCACCCTCGCGCGGTCCGGCGTGCCGCCGGGGTCGCCGCCGCGGCGCTGATCGCCGCCGGCCTCTGGCTCTGCCCGGCGCCGGCGGCAGCGGCCTGGGACAGCTTCCTCGGCAGCAACAGCCACAACGCCATCTTCGAGCACGCCTACAGGGAGGCGCTGTTCATGATCGAGGAGGACCCCGACCTGCCCGCGACCCTGGCCGACCACCTTGCGGCGGGGGAGGCCGAGCTGCTCAGGCTCTGCGACACGGAAGAGTCGCACGGGGCCACCCGCACGCTGGACGAGGCGACCCCCGTGGGCAGCAACGCCGGCACCAACCACCCGGAGGAGTACTGGCAGGCGGCGGTCCGCCACTACCGCGACTGGCAGCGGACCGGCTCGGAGGCGAGCCGCCTGGCCGCGTACACCGACCTCGGCTACCTCGTCCACGACATCGAGGACCAGGGGTGCCCGCCCCACGCCTACAACGCCGAGCACGGGGGCTCCGACCCGGGGTCGTTCGAGATCCTCACCACCACCACGCCCTACGACACCTACTACTACCGCGAGCCCGGCGACGACCACGTGACTTACGACCACCCCGGCAAGAACGTGCTCGACACCGGCGACCACTACGACGGCTCGCAGCTCCAGTGGCGCATGGACTACGGCGTCTACGACTGGCGGTACATCGGCGGCGCCAACATGCAGGTGCCGGCGCCCGTCGTCGTGGTGCTCGACGTCTCCATCGTGGGCGCCGGGCGCCCCGACGAGGTGTACATCCGCGCGCGGTACGAGCGCTCGGACGGGTCGCGCACCACGCAGGACTTCGGACCCTTCTCCCCGCGCCAGTACCGGTGGTCGCGGCTGTGGCTGCGCGCCGACGACTTCGCCCCGAACGGGGACATCGATCTCTTCTACATGCGCCAGGAGAGCAGCCCGCTGTACGACTGGTGGACCGGCCAGCTGCAGGTGTACGTGAACAGGGCCGGCGACATCGTGAACGGCGACCCCGTCCACCCGCTCGGTCCCGAGCTGGCGCGCCCGACGCTCAGGCACCCGTGGCAGTACTACGACTGGCTGCGCGGCTGGACCCTCTGGGCGACGGCCGCGCCCTACTGGCGCCACTACGCGGGCCTGAGCAACTACGACCAGCCGTTCTCGTTCGGCCTCACCTGGATCTCCACGCCGAACACGGAGCGGGCGCTCGTCTCGATGCAGTGGATGGCCACCCAGCAGGTGCTCACGTGGTTCCTCGTCGAGGCCCAGCAGAAG
>CAIXSE010000243.1 GCA_903921965.1 uncultured Thermoleophilia bacterium
GCTACCTGGGCGACGACATCTTCGGCAGCGGCTGGGACTTCCACCTGAAGATCAAGGAGGGCGCCGGCGCCTTCGTCTGCGGCGAGGAGACCGCGCTGATCGCCAGCATCATGGGCGAGCGCGGCATGCCGCGGAAGCGGCCGCCCTTCCCCGCCGTCTCCGGCCTGTGGGGCAAGCCCACCAACATCAACAACGTCGAGACCTTCGCCACGGTGCCGTGGATCATCGGGCACGGCGCCGCCGCCTACGCGGCCATCGGCTCCGAGTCGTGCAAGGGCACCAAGGCCTTCAGCCTGGCCGGCAAGGTCGTGAACGGCGGCCTCGCCGAGGTGCCCATGGGCTCCACCCTGCGGCACGTCATCTTCGAGGTCGGCGGCGGCATCAAGGACGGCCGCGAGTTCAAGGCCGTGCAGCTCGGCGGCCCCTCCGGCGGCTGCGTGCCGGCGGCCCTGCTCGACACGCCGGTCGACTACGAGAGCCTCACCGCGACCGGCGCCATCATGGGCTCCGGCGGCATGGTGGTGGCCGACGACCAGACCTGCATGGTCGACCTGGCCAAGTACTTCCTGCAGTTCACGCAGAACGAGAGCTGCGGCAAGTGCGTGCCGTGCCGCCTCGGCACCAAGCGCATGCTCGAGATCCTCGAGCGCATCACGGCGGGCGACGGCCGGCCGGGCGACATCGAGACGCTCGAGAACCTGGCCATCTCCGTCAAGAAGACCAGCCTGTGCGGCCTCGGCCAGACGGCGCCGAACCCCGTGCTCACGACCATCCGCTACTTCCGCGACGAGTACGAGGCGCACATCGACGGGCAGGAGTGCCCGGCGCACGCCTGCACGGCGCTGATCGCGTACACGATCGACCCCGCCATGTGCACCGGCTGCCTGCTCTGCGCCAAGAAGTGCCCGACGGGTGCCGCGCACGGGCCCAGGAAGCAGACGCACGTCATCGACCAGGAGACGTGCATCAAGTGCGACGCCTGCCGCGTCGCCTGCAAGTTCGACGCCGTGAAGATCGTCAGCGGCCCCGAAGAGATCGCCGTGGCCGTGGGCGCGCAGCGCGAGGGCCACGAGGCGGCGAGCGCGAAGAAGTAGCGCCCGGGCGCGCAGGAGGTCCCGCGGGACGGCGCCGCGGCGGGAGGCCCTTCCGGCCCCCCGCCGCGGCGCTCCCGTCTTCACGCCGGCGGGCGGTCCCCGTTCCAATGGAGTACCCGGTGCGGTATCGTTAGACAATGTGGTGAGTTCGTTAGTCAGCTAACTAAACACGGTGCCGCGGCCACATGAGGAAGGAGGTCGGCCGCCGCCGGCACACTCGGTCTCCGCGAAGTACGTGCCGGGGACGCTCATGGGGGAGCGCCCGGCCGCGATCACGAAGGGGGAACTTTGGCGGAAGAGCTAGCCTTCGCCCGCAAGGCCAGCGGCCTCGTCCGCGGCCTGTCCATGACGGACGCCATCGCCGTCGGCCTCATGAACCAGGGCATCACGCCCAGCATCTGGACGATGATCACCTGGGGCCTCGGTACCTACCTCACCGGCAACCTGCTCTGGGCCAGCGTCATATCGCTGGTCCTCGTCGGCTTCGGCTTCCCGCTCGTCTGGGGCATCCTGTCCGCGAGCATGCCTCGCTCCGGCGGCGAGTACATCTACAACTCGCGCATCATCCACCCGATCGTGGGCATCGCCGAGAGCTTCGGCAACGCCTTCGTCATGATCTTCTGGGTCTACGTGCTGGCCCCGTGGATCGCCGACCCCGGCCTCGTCATCCTCGCCGAGTACCAGGGGTGGACCTGGCTGTACGACAGCGCCACGGGGGCGTTCTTCGGAGGGCTCCCGTACGAGTGGGGCGTGTTCGTGGTGGCCACCATCGCCAACGTCCTGGCCCTGCTCACCATGATCTTCGGCGTCAAGATCTTCGCCACCATCCAGAAGTCGATCATGTTCATCGCCCTCGGCGGCGCCGCCGTGGTCACCGGCTCCATCATGATCAGCAGCAAGACGGCGATGGCCGAGAACTGGGACAAGCTCGCCGCCCAGTACGGCTCGCTGAAGTACGCCGAGGTCGTGCCGGCCGTGAGCAACGCCATCGGTGAGGCCGTCCCCACGTCGTCGACGTTCTACGGCACCCTGGGCGTGATGGTGGCCGGCTCGTGGCTGTTCGCCTACGCCTACTTCTGCGTGTTCGTGGCCGGCGAGGTGAAACGCCCCGACAAGACGCTGATCTGGGCCAACTTCATCGCCATCCTCGTGCCGGCCCTGCTCATGATCTGGACGGCGCTCTCGATGTACCGCGTGATGCCATTCGACTTCATCTCGGCGACGGCCTGGATCGACAACAACGGCGGCATCGAGGGGTACAGTCTGCCGTTCCTGCCGAGCTACATGAGCCTGGGCTACATCGCCCACTCCAACTGGTTCGTGGCGTTCGCCGCCAGTCTCTCGTACATGCTCTTCACGTTCTGGTACGTGGCGCTGAGCTATCTCGCGTTCCCGCGCATCATCTTCGCCTGGGGCATGGACCGCATGGGTCCCAAGTGGTTCACGTCCATCAACGCGCGCTGGGCCAGCCCGGTGAAGAACTACATCCTCTGCTTCATCCTGTGCCAGGCCGCGATCGCGCTGTACTCGTTCTGGCTGGGCAGCTACATGCAGGGACTCACCGTGACCGGCATGGAGATCGTCTCGGTGTGGGGCGTGACCACGGTCGCGGCGCTGCTGTTCCCGTTCATGCGGCGTTCCAGGGGCATCTGGGATTCGTCGCCGTTCAAGACGTGGAAGTTCGCCGGCGTGCCCATGATCGTGTGGGGCGCCATCTCGTCGCTCATCTACCTGTCCATCCTGTTCTACTTCCTGATCTTCACGGAGGAGATGAGGGACTCCAACGGCCAGTCCTGGATCCTGTACGGCGTCGTGTGGGTCATCGGCATCGTCTGGTACCTGTTCTGGGCCCAGCGGAGCAAGACGGTGGGCGTGGACGTCAGCATGACCTACGGGGAGCTGCCGCCGGAGTGAGGCCGCTCGCCGCGTGACGCGCGTCCGCGAGCGGACGCGCGTCTGGACCGCGTGACCGGGGGGCGGGGCGCCGCGAGGCGCCCCGCCCCCCGGCGCATCCGTGCCGGACGCGTTCGGCCACTGCGTCGTCTGTCACTGGCGTTTTCGGAAATACGCGAAATGTCCAGACTTCCGAAACAGAAACGAGCCGCAGAAGCCTTGACATTTTCCGACGTCGGGTATCGAAATAACCTGCGGGAATCAGGCGCTACCAGGGGGGTCCCGTTGCCGTTCAGTCTCGATTCCATCGACAGACGCATCGTCTCGCTGCTGCTCGAAGACGGCCGCATCTCGTCGGCCGAGATCACACGCCGTATCGGGCACGTGTCCGAGCGCGCGGTGCGCTACCGGATCGAGAGGCTCGTCCGCAACGGGGTCATCCGCATCAGCGCCATCGTCATGCCTCAGGCGGTCGGTTTCCCCATCACCGGTGACGTCCTCGTCGACGTGGCTCCCGGCAAGCTGCAGGACGTGGCCGCGCAGCTCGTCGACTTCCCCACCGTCAGCTACGTGGCGGGGTCGGTCGGCGAAGGAGACCTCAGCGTGCAGGTCTACGCGCGCGACACCGAGGAGCTCCTGAGGTTCGTCAACGAGGTCATCGGCAAGGTCCCCGGCGTCACGCGGACGAAGCTCGCGATGGTGCCGTGGAAGCTCAAGGACGTCTACCAGTGGCAGGTGCCCGTCGACGCCGCTGAAGAAGGGAGGACGATCGTCTGAGGTGCACCTTCCGCTCCGCAGTGACCAGTGACAGGGTCCGCGCCGCCGCCGGGGGGACGAGTCGGCGCGGGCCGGGATCGAACAAGGGGGAACTATGGCTGAAGAACTAGCCTTCGCCCGCAAAGCCAGCGGCCTCGTCCGCGGCCTCTCCATGTGGGACGCCTTCGGCGTCGGTTTCATGAACCAGGGGCTCACGCCGTCCATCTGGGTCATGACCAGCCTCGGCGTGGGCATCTACCTCGGCGGCAACCTGATCTGGGCGACGGTCATCTCCATGATCCTCGCCGGTATCGGGTTCCCCATCGTCTGGGGCGTCCTCGGCGGCTCCATGCCGCGCTCCGGCGGTGAGTACATCTACAACTCGCGCATCATCCACCCCATCGTCGGCATCGGCGAGTCCTTCGGCAACGCCTTCGTGTGGATCATGTGGATCTACGTGCTGGCGCCGTGGACGGCCGACCCCGGCATGGTCATGATGGCGCAGTTCATGGGCTGGGACTGGCTGTACAGCGCCGCCAACGAGACCTTCTTCGGCGGCCTCAGCTACGCCTGGGGCTGTTTCGTCATCGCGACCGTCGCCAACGTCATCGCGTTCACCTTCGTGGTGTTCGGCATCAAGTGGTTCGCGCGCATCCAGAAGGTCGTCATGATCTTCGGTATCGGCGGGTGCGCCGTGCTCCTGGGTGCGCTGACGTACTACGCGATGAAGCTCGGCCAGACCGGGTTCATCGAGAGCTGGAACGCCACCGCCCAGACCTACGGCTCCGTCGACTACGCCGGCTTCCTGGCCAAGGCGAGCGAAGAGGCCGGCCAGCTCATGCCGAGCACGTGGAACTGGTTCGACACCTTCGGCGTGATGGTCGCGGGCTCGTGGCTCTTCGCGTACAGCTACTGCATCACGTTCATCGCCGGCGAGGTCAAGCGGCCCGACAAGACCATCATCCTCTCCAACCTGTTCGCGATCATCGTCCCCGGCGTGTTCATGCTGTGGGCGGCCTTCGCGCTGTACGGCCTCGTCAAGTTCGACTTCTTCAGCGCCACGCAGTTCGTCGACAACGCCGGCACCGACCTCGGCGGCGCCTACACCGTGCCGTGGAGCACCAACTTCCTCGGCATCCTGGGCATGGTCACCACGAACAAGCTCATCATGTTCATCTCGGTGCTGTCGTTCCTGGCGTTCAACCTGTGGTGGATCGCCCTGTCGTACCTGGCCTTCCCGCGCATCATCTTCGCGTGGGGCATGGACCGCATGGGCCCCAAGTGGTTCACCGACATCAACCCGCGCTTCGCCAGCCCGGTGAAGAACCA
>CAIXSE010000244.1 GCA_903921965.1 uncultured Thermoleophilia bacterium
CGCCGCCTTGAGCCGGTCGAGCGTGCCGTCGGTGGAGCCGTCGTCGATGACCACGATCTCGTACTCGCCGTACTCGAGGAGGCGCAGGGAGTTGACCGCCTCGACGATCGTCTCCTCCTCGTTGTGGGCGGGCATCAGGACGCTGATCGGCAGCGTGAGCGGCGAGCGGAGGATGGCGTCGAAGCCGCCGAAGGCCAGCCTCCGCGCGTGCCTGCCCGCCTCGGGGAACGCGATCGCCAGCAGCACCGTGTAGACGGTGTTGACGACGAGGAAGTAGGCCAGCACGCCGTAGTTGACGATGAGCAGGGCCTGGCTCACGGCGCCACCGTCTGTATCGACCAGGTCGCCAGCGCGGCCGCCGCCTGGTCGCGCACGTAGCCGTCCGGGTGGCGGAGCAGCTGGTCGAGCTGCCGTCTGCCGTCCGTCCCGAGCCTCACGAGCGCCTCGGCGCAGTTCAGCCGGACCCACCAGTGGACGTCCGGCATGGTTTCCGCCAGCAGGGGCGCGACCTCCGGGTGGCCCAGGCGCCCGAGGGCCTTGGCCGCCTGGGCGCGCACCTGCCAGGCCTCGTCGCCCAGGCCACGTTCCAGGGCGCGGGCGGCCTTGGGGCCGCCGAGCTTGCCGAGGGCGGCCGCCGCCTGGGCGCGCATGTTCAGGTCGCCGTCGCCGCCCGCCACCGCGACCAGCGGGTCGACGGCGAGCGGGTCGCGGATCTCGCCGAGGATCTGCACGGCGGCCACCCTGACGTTGTGGTCGGGCACGCCGAGCAGGTACAGCAGTGGGGGCACGACCCGGGGCCCCATGCGCATGAGGTTCTCGGCGATGATCGACACCGTCCAGCGCGACGGGTCGGCGAGGGCGCCGGCCAGGGCCGGCACGGCGGCCGGGTCGCCGATCATGGCGAGCGAGCGCGCCGCGACGGTGCGCACGTCTTCGCTGTCGTCCTTCAGCGCGGCGATCAGCGCCGGTACGGCGCCACGCACGGCGAGGCGGCCGAGCAGGTCGGCGGCGCGGGCGCGGCGCCACACGTCGCGGGCCTTGAGGTCGTCGAGCATGCGCCCGGCCAGTCCGGTCGCCTCGACGCACTTCGTGATGCGCTGCGCCTCGGCGCCGCGGACCGACGTCGCGTAGCGCACGGCGAGCTCGAGCAGCGCCGCCTTGCCGCGTTCGTCGAGCCGGCGGATCTGCGTACCGTCGAGCAGCCACCGCTCGAAGGGCCGCCGCAGGGCCTCGACGCGGGCGTCGTGCACGCGGACGCGCTGCGCGACGAGCGCCCGCCGCGCGAGCATGCCGATGAGCATGACCGCGGTGATGCCGCACAGGGTCAGGGTCGCCAGTGTGAGGATGTGGAGGTCCACCCGCTGTCTGGATTCGGCGCGAACGCCCCATAGCCCTGCGCCCGGCGATTCATTTGCCTGCTAATCGTTAGCCTGCTACCATTCTCGCCGTGCCCGCCGCAGGACCTCACGACGGGCGGCCCGACGGGCCGCTGCCCACGCTCAGGATGCCGGAGCTCCACGGCGTCGACGACCTGTCGGCCGAGGCGTACCGCGCCTTCGTCACTACCGCCCGCCTGCACTTCAAGCACATGGTCGCGTCCATGGCCGGGAGCCGCACGCACCACGGTCAGGCGATGTGCCTGCGTCTGCTCAGCGTGGAGGACGGCGCCTCGCAGCGCGACATCGCCCTCGAGCTGCACGTCGCGCCGCCCACGGTGAGCAAGATGCTCACGGCGATGGAGCGCGCCGGCCTCGTCGAGCGCCGGCCCGACGCCGCCGACCAGCGCCTCACCCGCGTGTACCTCACCGAGTCCGGGCGCGAGCGCGAGCGCGAGATGGGGCGCGCCGTCGGCGAGTACGTGAACGCGACCTTCGCGACGCTGCCGGAGGACGAGCGCCGCGAGCTCGTGCGTCTGCTCGCGAAGCTGCGCGAGAGCATCGTCCGCACCGGCGCCGGGCAGGAGGACGGCCGGTGATCCGCCTGCTGCGCACCGGCCTGCGCCCCTACCGCCGGCTCGTGGTCGCGATCGTCGTCCTCGTCCTCGTGCAGGTCATCACCAACCTCTACCTGCCGACGCTGAACGCCGACATCATCAACAACGGCGTCATCACGGGCGACACCACGTACATCCTCCAGGTCGGCGCCGTCATGCTCGGCGTCACGCTTCTCTACGTGATCACCGCCATCGTCGCCACGTACCTCGGGTCCAGGGCGTCCATGGGCCTCGGCCGCGACACCCGCGCCTCGCTGTTCCGGCGCGTGCAGCAGTTCTCCCAGGCCGAGATCAACCGCTTCGGCGCGCCGTCGCTCATCACGCGCACGACCAACGACGTGCAGCAGGTGCAGATGGTGGTGCTGATGATGCTCAACGTGGTGCTCATGGCGCCGATGATGGCCATCGGCGGCGTCATCATGGCGCTGCGCCTCAACGTGCCGCTCTCCTCCGTCATCCTCGTGGCGATCCCCATCATGGGCGTGTTCATCGGCCTCGTGATCCGCAGGGCCGTGCCGCTCTTCATGTCGATGCAGAAGAAGATCGACCGCATCAACCAGGTCACGCGCGAGTTCCTGAGCGGCGTGCGCGTGATCCGCGCCTTCGACCGCACCGTCTACGAGGAGAAGCGCTTCGACGAGGCCAACGAGGACCTCACGACGACGACCCTGAACGTCGGGCGGCTGTTCGCCGCCGTGTTCCCGGCCGTCACGCTGATCCTGAACTTCACGACCATCGCCATCATGTGGTTCGGTGGCAGGCAGATCGCCGACGGCAGCATGCCCATCGGCGACCTCACCGCCTTCCTCCAGTACGTGTTCCAGATCCTGTTCTCGGTGCTCATGGCCACGTTCATGTTCGTGATGGTGCCGCGCGCCGCGGTGTCGGCGGGACGCATCATGGAGGTGCTCGACACGGAGCCGACGATCCTCGACCCCGAGACGCCGGCGACGGACGTGCCGCAGTCGGGCCTCGTGGAGTTCCGCGACGTCGAGTTCCGCTACCCGGGCGCGGAGGAGCCGGTGCTCAGCGGCATCACCTTCACGGCGCGCCCGGGCGAGACCACCGCCGTCGTGGGCAGCACCGGCAGCGGCAAGACGACGCTCATCAGCCTCATCCCGCGCTTCTACGAGGTCACGGGCGGCGCGGTGCTCGTGGACGGCGTCGACGTCAGGCAGCTCTCGCAGCGGGATCTGTGGCGCCGCATCGGCCTCGTGCCGCAGAAGTCGTTCCTCTTCAGCGGCAGCGTGGCCGACAACCTGCGCCACGGCGACGAGGAGGCCGCCGACGAGCAGCTCTGGCACTACCTCGAGATCGCCCAGGGCCGCGAGTTCGTCGACGAGATGCCGGAACGGCTCGAGACGCACGTCGCGCAGGGCGGCGCCAGCGTCTCCGGCGGCCAGCGCCAGCGCCTCGCCATCGCCCGGGCGCTGGCCAAGAAGGCGCGCATCCAGATCTACGACGACAGCTTCTCGGCGCTCGACTTCACGACCGACGCCAGGCTGCGCGCCGCGCTCCGCAAGCACACCGCCGACGCCACCGTGATCATCGTCGCCCAGCGTGTCGGCACCATCATGCACGCCGACCAGATCGTCGTGCTGGACGACGACGGCACGATCGCCGGGATCGGCACGCACGACCGGCTGCTCGAGACGAGCGAGACGTACCGCGAGATCGTGACGTCGCAGCTCGGCGCGGAGGGCGCGGCGTGAGTCTGCGCTACAGGCCGGACGGCGAGGGCGGCGGCGCGGGCGCGCCGTCCGGCGACGGGCGCGGCGCGCCGGCCCCGGCGGACCGTCCGGCGGCCGGGCCGCCTCGCGGCGGCGGCCCCCAGCCCGGCGGCCCCGCCGGGCACGCGCTGATCACCCCGACGGTCAAGGCGAAGGACTTCCGCGGCACCATGCGGCGGCTGGCCGGCGAGCTCCGGCCGGAGCGCACGCTGCTCGTCGTCGTCGTCCTGCTCGCCGTGGCCGGCGTGGCCTTCGCCGTGGTCGGCCCGAAGATCCTCGGCAACGCCACCAACATCCTGTTCGAGGGCGTGGTGAACACGCAGATCCCCGCCGGTGTGACCAAGGCGCAGGCCATCGCCGGCCTGCGGGCCGAGGGCCAGGACCGCGTCGCCGACATGCTCCAGAGCATGACGCTGGACCCGGGGCACGGCATCGACTTCGCCGCCCTGGCGCGCACCCTCGCCCTGGTCGGGCTGGTCTACCTGCTCAGCGCGGCCTTCTCGTGGCTGCAGGCGTACCTCATGGCCGGGATCGCCCAGAGGACCATCTACCGCCTGCGGCGGCGGGCCGACGAGAAGCTGGCGCGGCTGCCCCTCAAGTACTTCGACGACCACCCGCGCGGCGACGTCCTGAGCCGGATGACGAACGACTTCGACAACATCTCGCAGTCGCTGCAGCAGAGCGCCACGCAGATCATCACCTCGGCGCTCACCATCGTCGGCGTGCTCGTCATGATGCTCACCATCAGCTGGCTGCTGGCCCTCATCTCGGTGCTCGTCGTCCCGGTCTCGGTGGTCATCACCGTGCTGATCGCGAAGCGCTCGCAGAAGCAGTTCACGAAGCAGTGGGAGACCACCGGCGACCTCAACGGCCACGTGGAGGAGATGTTCACCGGCCACAACGTGGTCAAGGTGTTCGGGCGCCAGGACAAGGCCATCGCCACCTTCGACGAGCAGAACGAGGCGCTCTACGAGGCGAGCTTCAAGGCCCAGTTCATCTCCGGGATCATCATGCCGGTGATGAACTTCGTGATGAACGTCAACTACGTGGCCATCGCCGTCGTCGGCGGCCTGATGGTGGCCACCGGCCGCATCTCGCTCGGCGACGTGCAGGCCTTCATCCAGTACTCGCGCCAGTTCACGATGCCGATCACGCAGGTCGCCGGCATCATGAACGTGCTGCAGAGCACGGCCGCCTCGGCCGAGCGCGTCTTC
>CAIXSE010000245.1 GCA_903921965.1 uncultured Thermoleophilia bacterium
CACGTCGTCCTCGAATCGGCACACCCAGCAGTAGCGGTTCGCGAACGGCTCGCCGTCGAGCGCCGTCGAGAGAGCTTCCAGTTCGACGGCGGCCCAGTCGTCCGCGGCGAGCACGTGGGTCACGCGCAGCAGCACGCCCTCACGGAGGACCTTGTCCAGGCGTGCGAACGTCGCCGTCCTGAAGTCGGCGAGGCTGTGGTACGTCCCCGCCAGCGGGTGCGTGCCCATGACCGTCCACTCGACATCGGGCGCGACGTGGGCGAAGAAGGAGTCACCGTCGCCGGTCTCGAGGTGGGCGAACAGCGCGCGGACCTCATCTGCTGACGGCGGCATGCGGACTCCTCCCTGTCGTGGACGGCGGGCGCGCGGCTGCGCCCCCGGGGAGAAGCCTACCCGAGCCGCGGCCGGGGGCGGAGCGGGGCGCGGGAGCCGGGGGCGGAGCGGAGGCGGGAGGCTGCGGCAGGGCGGAGCACAGGCCCGCCACGGAACGGGTGCGCGGCCCGACGTCGCACGACGGGCGGGCGGCGGTCACCGCCCCGCGGCGAGCCCGTCGAGCGTCTGGACGGTGCGCCAGTTCCTCGTCGTGGCCGGCGTCTTCAGGGCGCGCTCGAACCAGGCGTTGGTCAGCTTGGTGCGCCCGTAGCCGTAGGGCAGCCGCAGGTAGATCAGGCGGCCGTCAGCGGAGAGCACGGCCGCCTCGTCGCCTGCGGCCGGCAGCTTCAAGGCCGCGAACGCCGCCGCCTCGACGGGGGCGGCGAGGAAGGTCACGTGCAGCCACTTCGGGTCGGCGGCCTGATCCCTGGCCGCGAACGGATTCGCGGCCGCCGCCCCGGCCAGCTCGGCGGCCGTCAGCGCCAGCACCGCGACGTCGAGCCCGAAGCGCTCGGCGATGACGCCGTGCACGGCGGCAGCGTGCTCGCCCGGGTCGTCGCCCGGCGCGTCGCACACCACGTTGCCGCTCTGTACGTACGTCTCGACGCGCTCGAACCCCTCGTCCGTCAGCGCCGCGCGCAGCTCGGCCATCGGCAGCCTGTTCTGCCCGGAGACGTTGACGGCCCGCAGCAGGTCGATGAACGTCGTCACCTCCGTCCTCCTTCGCTCGACGGCGGGGAGCATACCCGTCCGTTTCGCGTCTCCACCCCTCGGGTACCCCGGCGACATGACCGGACCCGCCACAGACGACGAGGCGCGCCCGCTGACGCTCGACCGGCTCGTCCTCGAGCTGGCGCGCGCGCCCGTGAGCACGCTCACCCACGCGCGCTTCCTCGACCTCGCCGGACGGCTCCGGCTGGACGACGAGCTCGTCGCGCGCCGCACGGCCTTCTCGGACGACGGCTACGCGCGCAACCTCGTCTGCCGGACGCCGGAGGTGGAGCTGCTCGTCCTCTGCTGGCGACCGGGCCAGCAGAGCACGATCCACGACCACGCGGGGTCGCTGAACGCCATCAGCGTGCACCGCGGCGTGCTGACCTCCCGGGTGTTCGAGCCCGCGGCGGGGGCTGCGCCCGGCCGCGGGCCTGTCCGCCTCGCCGGCGAGGACACCGTCGGCGCCGGCGGCCTCACCGGTCTGGACCGCGACGGCATCCACCAGCTCGCCAACCTCACGCGTGAGGACCTCGTGACCGTCCACCTGTACGCGCCGCCGCTCCTCGAGGTCACCGTCTACTCCACGGAGGCGGCCGAGACCACGCGCCGGGTGCTCCGGTACAGCGTGAGCGACGACCTCGGCTGACGCGGGCGCACCGGGCCGCCCGATGAAAGGATCCGCCATGGCCTCGCCTCTTCCCACCCGTCCCCTCGGCACCAGCGGCCTCCAGATCAGCGTCACCGGCTTCGGCTCGTGGGCGGTCGGCGGGGCGGGGTCTTCGTTCGGCTGGGGACAGCAGGACGACGAGCGCTCCGTCGCGGCCATCCACCGCGCGGTGGAGCTCGGCGTGACGTGGGTCGACACGGCCGCGGTGTACGGCGTCGGACACTCGGAGGAGGTCGTGGGCCGGGCCGTGCGGGCACTGCCCGCGGACGCCCGGCCGCTCGTCTTCACCAAGTGCGGCCTCGAGTGGGACCCTGCCGCCCCGAACGCCGGGGAACGCCGGATCTCCACACCGGCCACGGTGCGCCGAGGCCTCGAGGATTCGCTGCGGCGCCTGCGCATGGACGACGTGGACCTGTTCCAGATCCACTGGCCCGACGCCGAGGGCAACCCGGTCGAGGAGGCCTGGGCGGAGATGGTGACGCTGCGCGACGAGGGCAAGGCGCGGGCGATCGGCGTCAGCAACTTCGACGCCGGGTTGCTGGAGCGCTGCGAGGCGGTCGGCCACGTCGACTCGCTGCAGCCGCCGTTCTCGCTCCTGGAGCGCACGACGGCGCTCGAGCTGCTGCCGTGGGCCCTCGCCCACGGCACCGGCGTCATCTGCTACAGCCCGATGGGCTCGGGCCTGCTCACCGACACGTTCTCGGCCGAGCGCGTCGCGGCGCTGGCAGAGACAGACTGGCGGCGGCGTCCCCCGAGCTTCCGCGAGCCGCAGCTCAGCCGGAACCTCGCCCTGCGCGACGCCCTGCGGCCGGTGGCCGAACGCCACGGCGCCACCACGGCGGCCGTGGCCATCGCCTGGGTGACGAGCTGGCCGGGCGTGAGCGGCGCCATCGTCGGCGCCCGAGGGCCGGAGCAGGTCGACGGCTGGATCGAGGGCGCGCGGCTGGAGCTCACCGACGAGGACCTCGACGAGATCGCCCGCGCAGTCGAAGAGACGGGCGCAGGCAGCGGCCCGGCCGACCCGCGCCGGGGCTGAGCGAGCCCGCCGGCTCAGCCCTCGTCGACCGGCGCGTAGCCCTCGCGGTACCGGTCGCAGAGGCCCACGTAGGTCTGCTTGAAGCCGCGCCAGACCTCGCGGTACTCCTCGTCGACCTCGCGTTCGAGCAGGCGCGCGGGCACGCCGGCGGCCACACGTCCGGCCGGCACGACCGCGCCCTGCGGCACGACGGCGCCTTCGGCCACCATGCCCCACTCGCCGATCTGCGCGTAGTCGCTGACCACGGCGTTCATGCCGACCACGGCGTAGTCGCCGAGGGCCACCACGCCGTGCACCACACAGCCGTGACCGAGCGTGACCCAGGAGCCGACGGTGCACTTCTCGCCGGGGCGCGCGTGCACGACGACGTTGTCCTCCACGGCGCAGTGGTCGCCGATGACGATGGTGCCGTAGTCGCCGCGGATGCTGGCGCCCGGCCCGATCCAGCAGCGGGCGCCGATCGTGACGTCGCCGATGACCTCGGCCCCGGGGTGCACCCACGAGCCCTCGCCGAGGACGGGGGTCTTGCCTTCGAAACTGCTGACGGTCATGTCGCTCCTCGCGCCAGGGCGGCCTGCTGGTTCAGCCCGCCCATGAGTACTGCGCGCATTGTATCGAGCGCGCTGATGACGCGGTCGTCCGCCAGCGAGTAGCGCACGCTGGTGCCCTCGCGCTCGGTCATCACCAGGCGGCGCTCCCTGAGGACCTTGAGGTGCCGCGACACCGTCGGCTGCGGCACGTCGAGCGCCTCCGTGAGCTCGCTCACCGTCTTCGGACCCTCGTGCAGCGCGTAGAGGATGAGGATCCTCTTGGGATCCGCCAGGGCGGCGCAGATGCTGGCGTGCAGCAGATTGACTTCCTGCTCGAGGCGTTCGTCCAAGGACTCTCCCCACTCTCGGCGTCCAGGCGGATACTCGACAATCCGCATCGACATTCTACTCCCGGCCGCGACGGCTCCGACCGCGGGATCCCGGTCCGGGGCTCCGCAAACCGGACCGTTTCCGTCTCGCTTGACTCGTGTATTCGCATACCCGAATATACAGATCATCCACGGACTGAGCAAGCCCCGGACCCGGCTCCGGGCTTGCGAACGTAAACACAAGCACAAAGGAGCGCACCATGTCCGAAGACCTCGCCAGCCTGCAGGTAGAGAAGGTCGTCGACGCCCGCGGCACCAGCTGCCCCGGCCCCATCCTGGCCGCCAAGAAGGGCATCCCGAGCGTCTCCGTAGGCGGCATCATGGAAGTCCAGGCGACCGACAGCGGCACCACCAAGGACCTCCCCGCGTGGGCCAAGAAGATGGGTCACGAGTACCTCGGCGTGGTCGAGGAGCCGGGCTACATGCGCCTCTTCGTGAAGAAGATGAAGTGACGATGTCCGGCGCACCGGCAGACGAGGACGGGGGCTACCGGCCCCGCATCCTCGTCTTCAGCACCCACAACATCTCCGACCCGGGCATCGACCTGGCGGGCAGCTCGCACATGCACTACTCGCCCCGGGTCAACGTGATCAGCCTGCCGTGCAGCAGCGCCATCAAGCCGAGCTGGATCCTCTACGCG
>CAIXSE010000246.1 GCA_903921965.1 uncultured Thermoleophilia bacterium
CGACGACCGTGTCGCGGCGCTCGGCGTAGGCCATCGTGTCGGCGGGAGCATCGGGGAAGCCGACCGACGCGTCGACGATGCGCATGGCCTTGCCGGTCACGGCGGCGGTGTCGTCGTCGTGCACCCAGCTGCAGCCCTCCCGGATGTCCGCGACCTGCAGCTGGAGGCCGCGCGCCAGGAGCTTCGTGAAGCGGCGCGCGGCGAAATCCTGCGAGCAGCCGGCGAACACGAGCCGGCGGCCACCGGCCACGCCGGCGCCCGACTCCATCAGCTCGAGCAGCTGCGCCTGGCCCTCGCGGCTGCACCAGTGGCGCCCGCGGAGCACGTCGGTTGTCTCGGCGGCATGTGCCTCGAGGCCGTCGAAGTCGATGTTCGCCATCGTCCCGGCGCACTCGCAGAGGAGGACGAGGGGGCGGGCGGTCTCCGCGGCGGCGCCGGTCGGGTGGGCGCTCACGACGTCATCCCCAGGGATGACGAGGGAGCGGGGGCCGCAGTGGCGGACCCGGCGTCGGCCTTCGCCGGCCGCGCCTCGATCGCCTCGGCCGGACACCCGCGGGCGCAGGTACCGCATCCGAGGCACAGCTCGTCGTCGTAGGCGATGGTGCGGAGCACGGTGACCCGGGCCGGCACCTCGACCGGCCCGTCCGGCTCGTGCCGCATGATGCGCCGGAGCGCGTTGCCGAGCTCGCCTCGGCGACTGCCCGCCGGCGCGTCGAGGAGCTGGTTCACATCGAAGAGCTCGCTGCGGGTCGAGGCGCCCGACGGGCAGTTCTGGGCGCACTTGCCGCAGCCCACGCAGAGCTCCTCGTGACGCACGATCTCGCAGCCCACGCCCGTCGTGCCGGGCTGCGACGTCTGGGGGACGCGGCTCAGGATCTCGCGGCCGCGGACGGTGAGCGGCATCAGGCGGCCCCCCTCGCGGTCGCGACGGCTGGGCCGCCCGTCCCTGCCGCGCCGCCGCCCGCCGCCGGCGCGTTGCGCTCGAGCGGCGGCAGCGCACGGATGACGCGGTCCATCTCCTTGACGGCCGCCACGAACTTCGGCGGCTCGCCGGCGCTCATCGTGAACATGCGGGCGCGCTCGGGCTCGACCCCGACGCTCTTCAGCAGGCGCTGCACGAACTCCACGCGGTCGATGGCGTTGAAGTTGCCCTCGCGGTAGTGGCACTGGCCCTCGAGGCAGCCGGCGACCATCACGCCGTCGGCGCCCTCGGCCAGGGCGCTGAGCAGGTGCAGCGGGCTGACGCGCCCGGTGCACGGCATCAGGACGAGGCGCACGGTCGGAGGTAGCGAGATGCGTGCGTTGGCACTGGCGTCGGCCGCCGCGTAGGCGCACTCGCGGCAGCAGAAGGCGACGACGCGACGGCCGCGGTCTCCCGCTTCGTCACCCCTGTGGTTGACGACGCTCGGGGCGCCCATCAGACCGTCGCCTCCGCGAGCACTTCCCGGTCGCTGAAGCCGCCGAGCTGGATCGCGCCGGTCGGGCACTCCGCGTTGCAGATGCCGCAGCCGCGGCAGATGTTGGGGTCGACCTCGCTGTGCGCGTCGGCGCCGAGGGTCACGTGCACGGCCCCCTGAGGGCAGGCGCTCTCGCAGACCCCGCAGGCGATGCACACGTCAGGGTGGCTCGCCGCGACCTGCGCCGGCGTCAGCACGAAGCCGGTGCTCAGCATGCTCACGATGCGCGCCGCCGCGGCCTTCGCCTGGGCGATCGATTCGGGGATCGTCTTCGGCCCCTGCGCCGTGCCGGCCACGAACATGCCGGTGCGCTGGGTGTCGACCGGCGCCAGCTTGGGGTGGTACTCCTTGATGAACCCCGCGCCGGCGGTCTGCAGGCCGGCCACGCGGGCGATGTCCTTCGTGCCCTCGCTCGCCTCGCGGCCGGCCGAGAGCACGACGAGGTCGTACAGCTCCTCGCTCTTGCGCCCGGTCAGGGTGTCCTCGAGGCGCACGCGCAGGCGCTTGTCGGGCTCCTCGACGATCTCGCTGACGCGGCCGCGCACGTAGCGCACGCCGCGAGACTGCACGAGCTTGTAGTACTCCTCGTGCGCCTTGCCGGGCGCGCGCAGGTCGGTGTAGCCGATGGTCACCTCGGCGTCGGGGTAGTGCTGCTTGATGAGCGAGGCGTGCAGCGTGGCGAACAGGCAGCACACCGCCGAGCAGTGCTCGTTGCCGCTGCTGGTGCAGTCGCGCGAGCCGACGCACTGCAGCATGAGTACGTTCTTCGGCACACTCTTGTCGGACGGGCGCTCGAGCTCGCCGGCCGTGGGACCGGCCGCGGCGAGCAGCCGTGCCAGCTGGCTCTGCGTGAGCACGTTGTCGTAGCGGCCGTAGCCGAGCGGGCGCTTGCGGCGCGCGTCGAACTCCTTGTGGCCGGTGGCGATGAGCACGGCGCCGACGGTGACGTCTTCGACGGTCTCGGTCTGGTCCCAGTCGACGGCGCCGCTCGGGCAGGCTCGCACGCAGCTGTCGCACTCGCTGCAGACGGCGCAGTCGAGGCAGCGTGAGGCCTCGGCCACGGCTTCGTCAGCGGTGTAGCCGTGGCCGACCTCGTGCCAGTCGCCGCGGCGCACGAGGCCATCCACGAACTGCATGGGGACGCGCTGGCCGGGCTCGATGGCGGCGAGCTCCTCGTCCGTCGGCCGCGCGACCTCGCGCTCGTCGTCCCACACCGGCAGCAGGCGCTCGCCGCGCAGGAAGTTGTGGATGGAGGCGGCCCCCCTGCGGCCGGCCGCCACCGCCTCGATGGCGGTGAAGAGGCCGAGGGCCGCGGCGTCGCCGCCGGCGAACACGCCGTCGCGCGTGGTCATCATCGTGTCGCGGTCGACGCAGATCTGATCGCGCTCCAGCGTCAGGCCGTCGCAGCCCTGCGCGAAGTCGTCCACCAGGGCCTGGCCGATGGCGAAGACGACGGTGTCGGCCGCGAGCGTGAACTCGGACCCCTCGACGCTGACCGGCTGACGCCGTCCGGACTCGTCCGGCGCGCCCAGCTCACAGCGCTGGAGCGCGATGCCCCGGACGCGATCGTCACCCTGGATCGCCAGCGGCTGCACGAGGAACTCGACCTTCAGGCCCTCCTCGCGCGCCTCCTCGACCTCGCTCGCGTTGGCCGGCATCTCGACCTGCGTGCGGCGGTAGACGAGCGTGACGTCCGGCTCCTTGCCGGCCTGGTGCTGCAGGCGGATGACGGAACGGGCGGCGTCGAGCGCGACGTCCCCGCCGCCGATCACGACGACCTTCTCGCCGACCCGCGGCGTGCCGCCGAGGTTCAGCTCGCGGAGCAGCTCGACCGCGGGGGTGACGCCCGCGAGATCGTCACCCGGCAGGGTGACGTCGGCGCTGCGCTGCAGCCCAGTGGCCAGGTACACGGCCTTGAAGCCCTGCTCGAACAGGCCGTCCACGGTGAAGTCCACGCCGGCGCGCTGCCCGAGCTTCAGCTCGATGCCCCTGGCGAGGACCTGGTCGACCTCGCGCTGGATGACGTCGTGCGGCAGCCGGTAGTCGGGGATGCCGGTGCGCAGCATGCCGCCGGCGACCTGCTGCGCCTCGAACACCGTGACCTGGTAGCCGAGGCCGGCCAGGTCGCGGGCACAGGTGAGGCCGGCGGGGCCGGCGCCGATCACCGCCACACGCTCTTCGTGCAGGCGGGGCGCCGGCTGGACCGGCAGCGTCGGCCCGACGGCGTCCGCGACGTACCGCTTGAGCGCGGCGATCGCGACGGGCTCGTCGACCGTGCCGCGCTGGCAGGCGGTCTCGCAGAGGTGCGTGCAGACGCGGCCGCACACGCTGGCGAACGGGTTCGGCTCGGTGGCGACGCGGTACGCGTCCTCGAGCCGGCCCTCACGCACGAGCGCGACGTAGCCTTGCGCGGAGGTGTGCACGGCGCAGGCGCTCTTGCACGGGCTCCAGCCCTTCTTCCGGACGGAGAACGTGCTGGGCACGGCGTTGGCGAACTGCCGGTCGATGGCGCGGCGCTCGCTGACGCCGAAGTCGAAATCGTTGGGGATGCGCACCGGGCAGACCGGCACACACTCGCCGCAGCCCACGCAGGCCTCGCTCACGTAGCGCGGCTTGTGGCGCAGCTTGACGGTGAACTCGCCGGGCGGGCCGCCGATCTCGTCCACCTCGGTGAGGGTGTGGACGTGCACGCGGCCCTCGAGCGCCGTGTTCGTGAGCCTCGGCGCCAGCGAGCACATCGCGCAGTCCTCGGTCGGGAACGTCTTGCTGAGCCGCGCCATGTAGCCGCCGAGGCTGGGCTGGCGCTCGACCAGGTGGACGTCGATGCCGCCGGCCGCGAGCTCCTCTGCGGCGGTCATGCCGGCGATGCCGCCGCCGACGACGAGCGCGGAGCGGCTGAGGAAGGTGCGGCGGCGCGGCAGGTCGCTCATGTGGTGGGCCCGCGCCACGGCCCCTTCGAGGATCTTGCGGGCCTTCGCCTGGGCCAGCTCGGGCTGGTCCTTGTGGATGAAGCTGCAGCCCTCACGCAGGTTGGCGAAGGCGACGGCGTTCTCGCCCAGGCGCAGCTCGCGGGCGATGCGCTCGAAGGTCGGGCCCTGGAAGCGCGGCGAGCAGCTGGCGATGACGAGGTGGTCGAGGCCGCGGTCCTCGACGGCGCCGCTGATGAGGTCGTGGCCCTCGGTGCCGCACATGAACTGGTTGATGGCGACGGAGCTGACGCCGTCGAGCGTGCGCGCGTGCGCGGCGAGGTCATCGAGGTCGAGGACGCCGCTGATGTTGCCGCCGCACTGGCAGAGGAAGACGCCGGCCCTCATCGCGCACCCGCCTCGGTCGCGGCGCCGGCCGGGACGGCGGCCTCGGCCGCCGGCGCCGTCCGCTTCGTCCGCGCGCCGATCCGCTCCAGCAGAGGCTCGACGTCCTGCGAGTGCGAGCCCAGACCGCAGTCCTTGTCGGGGTCGGCGCCGAGCGCCAGGGCGAGGAGCTGCTGCACGTGCAGGTGCACGCACGGGTACTCCTCCTGCGAGCTCGCCTCGATGATGCTGTGGTGCCGGTCGAACTGGATCGCGCAGTTGGGGCACATGTGGACGCACACGTCGACCTGCTCCTGGGCGAGGCGGCGCAGCTTCTCCCGCGTCACGGCGACCGCGATGCCGGGGTTCACGAAGCGCTGGCGGAAGCCCGCACCGCAGTGCGTCGTCTTCTCGTTGTAGAGGCCGGTCTTGATGACGCCGGTGTCCTCGAGGAGGTCCTCCGGGATCATGAAGTTCTCGCTGTCGCCCACGACCTCGTCGGGGAAGACCTTGCAGTAG
>CAIXSE010000247.1 GCA_903921965.1 uncultured Thermoleophilia bacterium
CACCTGGAAGGTGTACCGGTCGTGGTCGATCTGCCCGTAGCTCTTCTCGGAGATGATCGGCTTGATGATGATCTTTTCGGCTTCAACCATGTGTCACGCCTCGTTCAGGGCGGCGTACGCCTTCTCGGTGAGGACCAGGGAACGGGCGCGAAGCACCTGCTCGGTGGAGAGCGCGCCCACCTCGGCGGCCTCGGCGTAGCGCAGGTTGCGCACCGACTTGGCCACGGCGGGTTCGTCGCACGTGACGACGAGCACCGGCGCGCCGATGTCGAGGTTCACGAGGAAGTCGTTGAGCGTCCGCGTGCTGGGCTCGGCAAGGTCCAGGCCGCCGGCCACGAACACGGTGCCGTTCTCGGCGCGGTTGCTGAGCGCCATGGCGAGGGCCTTGCGCACCACCTTGCGGTTGACCTTGATGTCGTAGGTGCGCGGGTGCGGTCCGAAGACGATGCCGCCCCCGGTGCGCACCGGCGACTTCACGCTGCCGGCGCGGGCACGACCGGTGCCCTTCTGCCGATACAGCTTCGCGGTAGAGCCGGAAACCTCGCCGCGCGTCTTCGTGGACGCGGTGCCGCGGCGACGGGCCGCCTGCTCCGCGCGCACGACCAGGTGCAGCGTGTTCACATCCGCCGGTACGGCGAAGAGCTCGGGCTTGAGCTGACGCTCCTCGAGCTGCTTGCCGTCGGCGGCGAGCACGGTGGCCACGCCGGCGGTGCCGTGACGGGGCTCGTGCACCTCGCGGACGCGGTGCGGCTTCGGCGGACGCTCGGCCTTGGCCGGAGCGGCCTCCTTGGCGGCCTTCTTCGGCGCGGCCTTGGCGGCAGCCTTCGGCTTCGCCGCCTTGGCGGCCGGCTTGGCGGCCTTCTTCGGCGCGGCCTTGGCGGCCGGCTTCTTGGCGGGCGCCTCCTCGGCCGCGACGGCCTCGGCGGGAGCCGCCTCAGCGGGAGCCTCGGGCTCCGCAGCGGCCTCAGGCTCTGCGGCAACCTCGGCGGTCGCCTCGGGCTCAGCCTCGACCGCTGCGGCCTCAGGGGCCTCAGCAGATTCGGCGGCCACCGGCTCGGCGGCCTCAGGCGCCGTGCTCTCGACGTCCGGGTTCTGCTTGGTTTCGTCGGTGCTCACGGTCACCTACCCTTGATGACGACGACCGAGTTCTTGGCGCCGGGCACCGAGCCCTTGATGAGCAGGAGGTTGTTCTCGACGTCCCTGCGGACGATCTTGAGACCCTGCTGGGTGACGCGCTGCGCCCCCATGTGCCCACTCATGCGCATACCCTTGAACACACGGCTCGGGTAGGCGCTGGCGCCGATGGAACCAGGCTGCCGGATGTTGTGCGAACCGTGGGACTCAGGGCCGCGACCGAAGTTGTGTCGCTTGATCGTGCCCTGGAACCCCTTGCCCTTGCTCACGCCGGTGGCGGTGACGGCCTGGCCGTCCTCGAAGGAATCCACCGTGACGACGTCGCCGATCTTGAGATCGCCGAGGCCGTCGAACTCCACGAGGTGACGCATGCCGTGCTTGAGGCCGGCCTTCTTGAGGTGGCCGAGCTCGGGCTTGCTGATGTGCTTGTCACGGCACTCCTCGAAGGCGAGCTGGACGGCCTCGTAGCCGTCGTTGTCGAGGGTGCGGATCTGGGTGACCGGACACGGACCCGCCTGGACGACGGTGACGGCGATCACGTTGCCGTCGTCGTCGAAGAGCTGGGTCATGCCGACCTTCTTGCCGATGATGCCCGTCATCGCCATCAGAGTTTGATCTCGATGTGGACACCGGCCGGCAGATCGAGGCGCATCAGCTGATCGACCGTCTTGGGGGTCGGCTGATGGATGTCGATGAGCCTCTTGTGCGTGCGGATCTCGAAGTGCTCGCGCGAGTCCTTGTCCTTGAACGGACTCTTGATCACGCAGTACACGTTCTTCTCCGTCGGAAGCGGCACGGGGCCAGAGATGGTCGCGCCGCTGCGCTGCGCTGTCTCCACGATGGACTGCGCGCTGCGCTCGATCAGCTCGTGATCGTAAGACTTCAATCTGATGCGTATCTTCTGCTGAGCCACTCTAGCCTTCTCTGTCCTGTTCACGGGGCCGGGTGTGTCCGTCGCGCGGGCGCGACGGAGCGCGCCCGGCCAGTACGTGTGCTACTTGCTATTCGATGATCTTCGAGATGGCGCCGGCGCCGACGGTGCGGCCGCCCTCGCGGATGGCGAAGCGCAGGCCCTCATCCATGGCGATCGGGGTGATGAGCTTGACCTCCATCACCGTGTTGTCGCCCGGCATGACCATCTCGACGCCTTCTTCGAGGGTGATGACGCCGGTCACGTCGGTGGTGCGGAAGTAGAACTGCGGGCGGTAGCCGTTGAAGAACGGCGTGTGACGGCCACCCTCGTCCTTGGACAGCACGTACACCTGGGCGTAGAAGTGCGTGTGACCGGTGATGCTGCCCGGCTTGGCGCACACCATGCCGCGCTCGACCTCTTCGCGCTTGGTGCCGCGGAGCAGGACGCCGATGTTGTCGCCGGCCACGCCCTCGTCGAGCAGCTTGCGGAACATCTCGACGCCGGTGACGGTCGTCTTGAGCGGCTTGTCGCGCATGCCGACGATCTCGATCTCCTCGCCCACCTTGACGATGCCGCGCTCGACGCGGCCGGTGGCCACGGTGCCGCGGCCGGTGATCGTGAAGACGTCCTCGACCGGCATCAGGAAGGGCTTGTCGATGTCGCGCTCGGGCTCGGGGAGGTACTCGTCGAGAGCGTTGGTGAGCTCGACGATGCTGCTGCACCACTGGCAGTCGTCCTTGCCGCAGCCGCACTCGAGGGCCTTGAGGGCGGAACCCTTGACGACCGGGATCTCGTCACCCGGGAACTCGTACTCGCTGAGGAGCTCGCGGACCTCCATCTCGACCAGCTCGAGGAGCTCGGGGTCGTCGACGAGGTCGACCTTGTTCATGTACACGATGATGTTCGGCACGTTGACCTGATGCGCGAGCAGGATGTGCTCACGGGTCTGCGGCATCGGGCCGTCGTCGGCGCCCACGACCAGGATGGCCGCGTCCATCTGGGCGGCACCGGTGATCATGTTCTTGATGTAGTCGGCGTGGCCCGGGCAGTCGACGTGCGCGTAGTGGCGCTTCTCGGTCTCGTACTCGACGTGCGCGGTGGCGATGGTGATGCCGCGCTCGCGCTCTTCCGGCGCCTTGTCGATCATG
>CAIXSE010000248.1 GCA_903921965.1 uncultured Thermoleophilia bacterium
CGCTCAGCAGCGTCGCCGGCTTCACCGAGGCCTCCGCCTCCGTCTCCGGCGTGCGGGGCGGCGCGCAGACGGCGTTCAACGGGTTCATCTGCGCGCTCATCATCCTCACCATCATCAGCGCCGGCGGCGTGTGGCAGCAGGGCGGCGTGCGCATCCAGGCCGTGGCCGGCCTGGACGGCGCCGCCCCGCTGTGGTTCGGCAAGTTCAGCAAGCAGGGCACGCCGCTCACCATGAACATCCTCTCGGCGATCATCGGCTCCATCTTCGTGATCCTCGTCTTCGTGATCGCGTCCGGCAGCCTCGCCACCTTCTTCACCATCATGGTGTCGGTGATCATCTCGCTCACGGCGATGATGTACGTCTTCCAGATCCCCGCCGTGCTCATGCTGCGCAAGAAGTACGCCCACCACCCGCGCCCGTTCCGGGTGCCCGGCCCCACCTGGTTCCTGTGGCTGTGCGTCATCGGCGCCGAAGCCATCGTCATCATCACCATCATCACGCTGCTGTGGCCCGGTCTGCTGGACAACGCCCTCGGGCAGCCGTTCAGCATCGTCGACTACTGGGGCGTCTCCCGTGTCTACTTCGAGAGCGTCGCCCTCGGCATCGTGGGCTTCTTCATCCTCATGGCCGTGGTCTTCTGGGCCTGGGGACGCATGAACATCAAGAAGGGCCTCGTGAGCGAGTACGACCTCCTGGCGATCGACAAAGAAGCCGTCACCGAGGAGCGCGAGTACGACGCGGCGCACCCGCACCATCACCAGCCGGCGCCTGAAGAGGTGTGACCGTGCCGGAGCGACAGCCGATCGCCCCGATCCGCTCCGACTTCGCCGTCCGCTTCCACGACGACGCGGCCGTGCAGCCGCTGCACGACGCCACCCTGCGGCTGCTCGAGACCACCGGCATGCGCTTCGAGTCGGAGAAGGCGGTCGCGCTCCTCAAGAAGGCCGGCGCGAAGGCGGACGAGGGCTCGACCCTCGTCCGCCTGCCCCGCCGGCTGGTCGAGGAGGCGCTCGCCCAGGCGCCGCGGAGCTTCGTGCTCGGCGCCCGCGACCCCGCCTGCGACCTGCGGGCCGGCTCGGGCTGGACCTACGGCACGACCGACGGCTGCGGCATCGAGGTCGTCGACTGGCACACCGGCGAACGCCGGTCGTCCACCAAGGCCGACCTCGAGGCGGTCACGCGCATGCAGGACTACCTCGGCTCCATCTGCTACTGGTGGCCCACGGTGAGCGCCGGCGACCGCGGCGAGACCGCCCAGCTGCACGAGATCGAGGCGGGCTGGAACAACACGAGCAAACACCTCATGGGCATGGTGCAGGGAGAGCGGCTGGCCCGCGCCGCGATCGAGATGGCGACGGCGGTGGCCGGCGGGGCCGAAGAGCTCCGCCGCCGGCCGGTCATGAGCGACCTCATCGGCACGGTGTCACCGCTCATCCACGACCGTGACGGGCTCGAGGCCGGCCTGGTCTTCGCCGCGGCCGGCGTCCCCGTGTGCTACGTCACCATGCCCAACCTGGGAACCACGGCGCCGGCCACGAAGGCGGGGGCCTACGTGCTGGGCGCCGCGGAGATCGTCGGCGCGGCGGTGCTGCACCAGCTCGCCGCGCCCGGCAGCCCCGTGCTCGGGTCGATCATGCAGATCTACGCCGACCCGCGCACGGCGCTCACCCTGACGACCCCGCTCGACGACCGCTGCCGCTTCCTGGCGACGGCCCTGCTGCACAGCTTCGGTCTGCCGGCGCTCGGCCCGTTCGGCGGCACCGACGCCGAGCTGCCGGGCACGTGGCTGGCCGGCGTCGAGACGATGCTGCAGCTCGCGCAGCTCCCGCTCGACGGCTGCGAGCTCTACACCGGCATCGGGCTGACGGACACCTACCAGCTCTTCACGCCCGAGAACCTCGTCCTCGACGACGACCTCTACCACCGCGCCCGGCACCTCTACCTCGACATCCCCATGGACGAGGATGAGCTGGCCCTCGACGTCATCGCCGCCGTCGGCCCCGGCGGGCACTTCCTCGCGCAGCCGCACACCCGCCGCCACATGCGCGACGCCGTGCTGCGGGCGGTCAACCAGGAGATCGCGGCCGACGGCCAGCACTACCGCGACCCCGTGGAGGTCGCGCGCGAGCGCGCCCTCGACATCCTCGAGCACTACGAGCCGGAGCCGCTCGCCGACGACGTGCGCGGCGAGCTCCGCGGCATCGTCGACGCAGTCGATGCCGTCGTGAAGACCTGACGGACGAGTCCGGGCGGGGCGGCCCTTCCGGCCGCCCCGCCCGCCTGCAATCCTCCCTACCCCCGCCGGCGACACTGCTGCCGCCTCGATCGGCCGTCTTGCACCGCGCCAAAGTGAAGTCCTCGTACGCCGTTGCCGATAGTACGGAGCAAAGCCAAGCACCCGACAGGGTGGGGCCAGGCCGCACAGGGGCAGCGGCGAGCACGCGGCGCACACGGGCCAACCACAGATGAGACGCCCGGCTCGCGTCCGACTTCCCCGGCGGCTCAACGATCGGCGTGACATCGGAGGCCGCGCCGACGAAGGGGGGACACGAGATGTTGTCATCCGCGACACCCGGCGAGCGGCAAGGACGTCCACGGCGCACCCGATGGCTCCTCGGCGGAGTGGTCATCGTCCTCGCCCTCACTCTTGTGCTGGCAGCAGGTGCGTCCGCTTTCGTCTCCGGTGGTGCCTCGCCGTCACCGCGGGGGGGAGGTCAGGCGAGCTGGAGCGGCCAGTGGGACGTACCGTGGGACTGGGGCTACAAGATGGACCTCGTCCAGAGCGGCAACGCCGTCACCGGCACCTATCCGCACGACTCCGGCAAGCTCACGGGCACCGTGAGCGGGAACGTGCTGACCGCGACGTGGTCCGAAGCTCCGTCCTATGCCGGTCCCGCCGACGCCGGTCCGATGACGCTCACCATGTCCTCGGACGGCAACTCCTTCTCCGGGACCTGGTCCTATGCGAACGGCACGTACGGCGGCGCCATCACCGGGACGAGGACCACGCCCATCACGCCTACCCCCACGACGTCGCCTACCCCCACGACATCGCCGACCCCCACGACATCGCCGACCCCCACGACATCGCCGACCCCCACCGCCTCCCCGAGCGTCGCCGGCTGGGTCAAGCAGCCGTCCGGCACCACGGAGGACCTGAGCGGCGTGGCGTTCGGTGATGCCTCCCACGGCTGGGCCGTGGGCGGCGCCGGCTTCATCATCGCCACTGCGAACGGCGGCACTGCGTGGGGTTCGCAGGCATCAGGCAGCACCGTCGACCTGCTTGGCGTTGCCGCGATGGGTTCCTCGCGCGCCTGGGCAGTCGGCGAAGAAGGCACCGTGCTGACGACGGGCGGCAGCAGCTGGAGCGCGCAGAGCTCCGGGAGCAGCGAGTGGCTCGAGGGCGTCACCTTCGCCGACGCCACGCACGGCTGGGCCGTCGGCAACGCCGGCACCATCGTCGTGACGACCAACGGCGGCTCCAGCTGGAGCGCGCAGAGCTCGGGGACGACTGAGTACCTCTACGCCTGCGCCTTCCCCGACGCCTCCCATGGCTGGGCGGTCGGCGACGGCGGCACCATCCTCGTGACCACGAACGGCGGCGGCACCTGGAGCGCGCAGAGCTCGGGCACCGGTGAGGACCTCTACGGCGTGACCTTCGCCGACGCTTCCCGCGGCTGGGTGACCGGCAACAGCGGCGTCATCCTCGCGACCACGAACGGCGGCTCCAGCTGGACGAAGCAGAGCTCCGGGAGCAGCGAGTACCTCACCGGCGTGGCCTTCCCCGACGCCTCCCACGGCTGGGTGGTCGGAGGCGCCGGCACGATCCTCGTGACCGCGAACGGAGGCTCGAGCTGGACGAAGCAGACGTCGGGCACCAGCGAGGACCTCTACGGCGTCGACTTCACCGACATCAGCCACGGCTGGGCCGTCGGCGACGCCGGCACCATCGTCGCCACCAGCAACGGCGGCCAGCCGGCCAAGCCTGCGGGCGGCGGTACGCCGAAGATCGTGAAGATCAAGCCGCCCTCGGCCAAGCGCAGCACCTCCGTGACCATCACCGGCCGCAACTTCGGTGACGCGCAGGGCACGAGCACGGTCAAGTTCGGCAGCAAGAAGGTCACCGTCGTCTCCTCCTGGAGCGCCACCGAGATCACCTGCCAGGTGCCGGCCAAGGCCAAGTACGGGCGCGTCAAGGTGGTCGTCCAGACCACCGGCGGCAAGAGCAACGGCAAGAGCTTCAAGGTCAAGCGCTGACGCGACTGCGGCCCCGGACGCGCCGCTTCCGCCGCGCGTCCGGGGCCGCCGCATCCCAAGGGTGAAGCTCATCGGCGGGGTCCTCACGGTGCTGCGGTGAGGCGTCCCGGACGCCGGGTGCGGCAGCGCCCGGACCCGCGCACCAGAAGGAAGGGAACGCGATGCTGAAGTCTGCGACACACAGAGGACGCAGGGCACGTCGGAGGCTCGCGCTGGAGACCATCGCCGGCACGCTCGCGCTGCTGACGATCGTCCTCGCGACCGCGGCCGGTGCCGGCGCTCTGCCTTTGCGCGGCAGCGCCACCGTCAGCGGCTGGAGCAAGCAGGACCCCGGCACCCAGAAGGGCCTGTCCGATGCCAGCTTCGTCGATGCCCGTCACGGCTGGGCCGTTGGCATCGGCGGCACCGTCATCGCCACCAGTGACGGTGGAGCAACGTGGCATGCGCAGGACGCGAGCACGACCTACGACCTCGGCGGCGTCGACTTCGTCGACCTCACGCACGGCTGGGCGGTGGGACTACAGACCACGGAGAACGACGAAGGCACGTGGGACCACGACGGCATGATCCTCGCAACCACCGACGGCGGCGCGACGTGGCACAAGCAGTTCTCAAGAGCGGAGGCCCTGGTCGCCAGCGTCGACTTCAGCGACCTCTCGCACGGCTGGGCGGTGGGCGGAAAGGGCACCATCCTGGCCACCAGCGACGGCGGCGCCACCTGGGTGACGCAGGATTCCAGTACGAAAGAGGCGCTCTGGGACGTCGTGTTCCCGGATTCGACCCACGGCTGGGCGGTGGGCGACGGTCCGACGATCCTGGCCACCAGCGACGGCGGAGCCACATGGACCAGGCAGGCGATGGGAGCCGGCGCGAAATTCTTCACGGGTGTGGACTTCATCGACAGCAGTCATGGCTGGGCGGCCGGCTGGAGTGACACGCCCCGCGCCGGTGTCATCATGGCCACGAGCGACGGCGGAGCCACCTGGCGCCAGCAGACCTCGGGGACGACCTCGGGGCTTGGCCCCGTCGATTTCGTCGACGCCAGCCACGGCTGGGTGGCCGGCGCCTGGGGGGTCATCCTCGCCACCAGCGACGGGGGGGCCACCTGGCGAGAACAGCGGCCGGGCGACCGGAGCGACGGGGTCGAAGGCTACGTTGCGGTCGCCTTCACCGACACCACCCACGGCTGGGCCGTGGGCAACGACGGTGCCTTGCACGGGGTCATCCTCGCCACCACGACAGGCGGCCAGCCTCCCAAGCCCTCCGGCCCGCCGAAGATCGTGAAGATCAAGCCGCCCTCTGCCAAACGCAGCGCGTCCGTGACCATCAGCGGCCTCAACTTCGGTGACGCACAGGGCACGAGCACGGTCAGGTTCGGCAGCAAGAAGGTGACGGTCGTCACCTCGTGGAGCGGCACGTCGATCACCTGCCAGGTGCCGGCGGGGGCCAAGTACGGACGCGTCAAAGTGACGGTGACGACCGCCGCCGGCAAGAGCAACGGCAAGAGCTTCAAGGTGCTGCGGTAACGGAGTTGCGGAGCCGGGTGCATCCGCGCCCGGCGCCGTCGGGTGAAGGAGGGAGACGTGATCCTCAGACAGACGACGGACGACCGGAGAACGCCGGGCCGGCAACGCGGATGGCGGATCCTCGCCGCCGTCCTCGTCCTCCTTGCACTTGGGTTGGCGGTCGCCGGCGGCGCCTCCGCACGCATCGCGAAGGGCGGCAGCGGCTGGGTGAAGCAGACCTCCGGCACCCCGAGGCAGCTGCTTGACCTCAGCTTCCCCGACACGCTCCACGGTTGGGCGGTAGCCGACCAGGGCACGATCCTCGCCACCAGCGACGGCGGCGCCACCTGGCGCCAGCAGACCTCGGGGAGCGTCGAGATGCTGTTGGGCGTCGACTTCGTCGACGCGAAGCACGGCTGGGTGGTGGGCAGCGCAGACACCATCCTCGTCACCAGCGACGGCGGCGCCACCTGGACCAAGCAGTCACCGGGGACCTCGGGGGCCGGGCTCTGGAAGGTCGACTTCATCGACACCAGCCACGGCTGGGTGGTCGGCTACGGCTCGAAGGTCCTCGCCACGAGCGACGGCGGCGCCACCTGGAGCATGGCGGGCGCCGCGAGCTACGACTGGCTCTTCGACGTGAGCTTCGTCGACGCCACGCACGGGTGGGCGGTCGGTGAGCACGGAGTGATCGTCGTCACTACCGACGGCGGCACCACCTGGAGCATCCAGCCTTCCGGGAGCAGCGCGTGGCTCCGCCGCGTGAGCTTCGCGGACACAACGCACGGCATCGCCGTCGGCGAGAACGGTACGATCCTCGCCACGACCGACGGCGGCGCCACGTGGACAACGCAGGACTCCGGCACCACGCTCTGGCTGGAAGGCCTGTGCAGCACCGATGCGTCCCACGCGTGGGCAACCGGCTACTCCGGCACCATCCTGGTGACGTCCGACGGCGGCGCGACCTGGAGCCAGCAGGACTCGGGGACCACCGAGAGGCTGTGGGGCATCAGCTTCCCCGACGCAGCCCACGGCTGGGCGGTCGGCGACAGAGGCACCATCGTGGCGAACCCGGGCGCCCAGCCGCCCAAGCCCTCCGGCCCGCCGAAGATCATGAAGCTCACACCGCCGGCCGCCAAGCGGGGCGCCTCGGTGACGATCAGCGGCAGCAGCTTCGGCGCCGAGCAGGGCACGAGCGTCGTGAGGTTCGGCAACAAGAAGGTGACGGTCGTCACCTCGTGGGGTGACGGTCAGATCACCTGCCAGGTGCCGGCGGGAGCGAAGTACGGACGCGTCAAGGTGACGGTGACGACCGCCGCCGGCAAGAGCAACGGCAAGAGCTTCAAGGTGCTGCGGTAACGGGGCGACCTGCCTGTGCGCGGGCAAGGCGCACGATGACCTGCCGGGGGCGGGGGCCGCAGGGCTTCCGCCCCCTCCGCTCTACTCCAGCAGCATGCGGTCGACGGCGAACGCCTCGCCGGCGACCTCGTGGAACTTCTGGATGAGGTCGCCGACCTCGAGGCAGCACTTCTGCTCCTGCGGCAGGTCGAGCACGATGCGCCCGGCGTGCATCATGATCAGGCGGTCGCCGTAGCGCAGCGCCTGCTCCATGTTGTGCGTGACCATGAGCGCCGTGAGGCCGCGCTCCTGCACGATCGCGTCGGTGAGCCCCATGACGGTGGCCGCGACCTTGGGGTCGAGCGCGGCCGTGTGTTCGTCCACGAGCAGCAGACTGGGCTCGGCCACCGTGGCCATGAGCAGGCTCATGGCCTGGCGCTGGCCGCCCGAGAGCTTGTTGACGTGCGTCTTGAGGCGGTCCTCGAGGTGCATGTCGAGGCGCGCGAGCTGATCGCGCATGAGCTCGCGCCGCTTGTTCGTCACGCCCAGGCGGAGCCCCCGGCGCTTCTGGCGCAGCAGCGAGAGAGCGAGGTTCTCCTCGATGGTCATGTCCGGCGCCGTGCCGGCGTTGGGATCCTGGAAGACGCGACCGATGACCCGCGCCCGCACGTGTTCGCTCTGCTTCGTGATGTCGACGCCGCCGAGCATGACCGAGCCGGCAGTGAGCGGGAAGGTCCCGGCGACGGCGTTCATGAGCGTCGACTTGCCCGAGCCGTTGGAGCCGATGATGGTCAGGAACTGCCCCGCCGGGACGTCGAGGTCGATGCCGTTCAGAGCGGCCACTTCGTTCACGGTGCCGGGGAAGAAGACCTTGCGCAGGCCGCTGAGCTCGAGAGGCGCCGGGACGCTCACACCCGTACCACCTTCTTGCGGATGGTCGGCACGGAGAGGGCTATCACGACCAGGGCCGCCGTGAGCAGCTTGAGGTCGGTGGGGTTGACGCCGAAACGCAGGCTGACGGCGATGAGCAGGCGGTAGACGATGGACCCGCCGATCACGCTGAACAGCACCCAGCTGATGCTGCGTTCGCCGAAGATGACCTCGCCCATGATGACGCTGGCGAGGCCGGCGACGAGGGTACCGATGCCCATGCCCACGTCGGCGAAGCCCTGCTGCTGGGCGACGAGCGAGCCGGAGAGGGCGACCAGGGCGTTGGCGAGGCCGAGGCCGAGGATGCGCGTGAGCTGCGTGTTGGCACCCATCGCACGGATCATCTGCTCGTTGTCGCCGGTCGCCTGCAGGGAGAGGCCGAACTCGGTGTGCAGGAACCAGTCGAGGGCGAACTTCACCGCCAGCGCGAGGGCGACCAGGGCCAGGATGAGGTTCCAGGAGGTCAACGTCAGCGACAGGAAGGCGCCGATCTTGTCGTACACCACCTGCACGCCGAGCAGCGGGATGTTGCTGCGTCCCATGATGCGCAGGTTGATGGTGTACAGGCCGGTCATGGTGAGGATGCCGGCGAGGAGCTTGGGGCCGTAGTTGGTGTCGGAGGCGCCGGACTTGAGGAGCAGGTGCAGCAGCCCGGTGACGCAGCCCGCGCCGAGACCCGCGAGCACCCCCACCACGGTCGCCAGGAACGGCGAGTGCCCATTGGCGATGAGCACGGCGGTGGACGCGGCGCCCACGGTGAGACTGCCGTCCACGGTGAGGTCCGGGAAGTCGAGCACGCGGAACGTGAGGTACACGCCCAGGACCATGAAGCCGTAGAGCAGGCCCTGTTCGAGCGCACTGGCCAGAATGACGTCCACGCGACGGGTCTCCTTGTGTCCGGGGCCGGGACCGCCGCTGCAGTCCCGGCCCCGGGAAGTCTACGCGTCCGCGCCGGGCGGGGCCACCCCCGTACGCGTCGAGGGGCGCGCCTGCGGCGCGCCCCTCGACGGACGTGCTACGAAGCCGGGTACCGGCTCAGTACTTGTTGACCGCCTGGTCGATGAGGTCCTGCGGGATGGTGACGCCCTGGGCCGCAGCGGCCTTCTCGTTGATGGAGAGCTGGAGGTTCGCGGCGAACTCCACCGGGATCTGCGAGATCGGCGTGCCGCTGAGCACCTTGGCGGCCATGGCACCGGTCTGCTTGCCGAGGTCGTAGTAGTCGAAGCCGTAGGCCGCGACGGCGCCGCGCTTGACGCTGTCGGGGTCGCCGGCGACCAGCGGCATCTTGTTCTGCTGGGCCACCTTGATGATGGACTCGAGCGCGGAGACGGCGGTGTTGTCGCCGACGACCATGATGGCCTGGGCGCGGCCGATCAGCGACTGGGCGGCCTGCGCGACCTCGGCGGAGGTGCCGGCCGGAGCCTTCACGATGGTGAGGCCCATGCCGGCGGCCTCCTTCTCGGCCTGGGTGACCAGGTAGACCGAGTTGGACTCGCCGGCGTTGTAGACCATGCCCACGGCCGTGGCGTCGGGACGGAAGGTCTTGACCAGCTCGAGGATCGGCTTGACCGGCTGCATGTCGCTGACGCCGGTGACGTTGCCGCTCGGGGCGGCCGGGTCCTTGACCAGGCCGGCGCCCACGGGGTCGGTCACGGCGGTGAAGAGCACCGGCTTGTCGGTGATCGCCTTGGCGAGCGCCTGCGAGGTCGGCGTGGCGACGCCGATGGAGAGGTCGAGGTCATCGCCGGCGAACTTCTGCGCGATGCTCGCCGTGGTGGCCATGTCGCCCTCGGCGTTCTGCAGGTCGTACTGGATACCGGTGAAGCCCTCGGCGGCGAGCTCGTCCTTGATGCCGTTGACGGTGGCATCGAGGGCGGGGTGCGTGACGATCTGGCTGATGCCGACCTTGAACGCCTTGGTCTTGTCGACCGCGGCGGAGCTGGGGCTCGCGGAGGCGCTGGACTCGCCGCCTGAGCCGCTCGAGCTGCCGCACCCGGCCGCGACCACCACGAGCAGTAGGGCCGCGAGCGCCAGAGTCGCGACGAGCTTGACTGAGCGGAGCATCGTTCTCCTTTCGGCAAACGTGATGAAGTGGAGCATTCTAGTTCCCACTGCCTGAACAGTACAAGTAGGCGGACGCGAAGAGCCCGCCGAGACCCGCGGCCGGAGGCCGCCCGGGACGGGCCTTCGACCCTCCCACTGCGGCGGGAGTCAGACCTGCGAACGCTCCTTGAGGCCCGCGCGCTCCTTGAAGAGCTCCACGCAGTTGATGGGGACGTCCAGCACCTCGGAGATGTTGAACTTGGCCTCCATCATGCCGGCCTCGGACGGGTGCGCCGTCGACGTCATGGCGATCACGCCCAGGCCCTTGTCGCGGCGGATGGTCTCCATCGCCACGGGGTCGCTGAGGTCGCGCGTGCCGCAGCCGAGCTTGCCGGCCACGTACTGCTTGGCTTCCTTGAGACGCATGCGCTTCGACATCTGCAAGCGGGCCACCAGGTCTCCGGCTGCCCGCATACCGCCCATGCCGGACGCTTGCGCGTGGGCGCCCTCCATACCGAGGGGGTCGCCCGTGCCCGCCTAGAACCCGTCGATCCTGAGGATCTCGACGAACGCCTTGCTGGCGCGGCTCGTGGCGTCGGCCGGCGGGTACACGCAGTTCGGCACCCCGCCGACGCCCATGCCGCAGTTGACGTGCACGGGGATCTCGGCGATCTCCGTGGCGGGCTTGATGAACGTCATCGCCCGGGCGATGTTCCAGGCGGTGGACCTGCCCGAGTTGATGTTGACGGCCGGGCCGTACACGCTGGCGCCGGCCGCCTGCACCATGCGCAGCTGGTCCCTGGGCCACATGCCGGCGAGACGCTCGTCGTCGAACGTGAGCTTACCGTGCATGCCGAGCACGAACTCGCTGGCCATGCCGATCTCGATGCCCAGCCAGGGATACTTCTCACGGAGCCTGCGGCAGGCGGTGAGAGCGGCCAGGAAGTCGGCGTCGCCGGCCGCCCCGGTGGTGTCCATGTCGATGCCGTCGGTGCCCGCGGCGACCATGTGGTCGGCCACGTAGCCGATGTCGTCGACGAGCATGGCCATCGCCGCTTCCTGCGCGTCCCGTGCCTCGTCGATCCTGTTCAGCGGCAGCAGCTCCGACCAGTTGGGGATAGGGCCGTCCGGCTGCGAGTACCGGCCGAGGTCGGGCATGGCGCCGTACTGGATGGGGTTCGTCAGCAGGTTCTGGGCGATCTTCATGCCCTGACCCTCGTGCGCCACGTTGACCTTGATGGCCTTGTACGAGTAGTCGATCTGCCAGAGCTCGACCATGTCGACGCCGATGAGCGTCTCGTAGGCCTGGAGGTCCTGCACGCGGTTGCCGATGTGCTTGGTCCCGGTGCCGTCGTTGCTCAGCACGACCTCGTCGCCGATGTCGACCGAGGTGAACCGCGCCGCCGAGGCGTAGATGTCGAGCAGGTGCTCGAGCTCGTCCTGCGTGAGCGTGGGCACCTTGGCGCGCCTGGCCGCGAGCTGGGTGCCGTCCTCGAGGTCCGCCTTGATCTCCGAACGGGTCATCTCGACGAGCGACCCGTCCCCCATGCGGGTGGGGATCCTGGGCTCCACTCCGTCACCTCCGTGTGTCGTCCGGACCCGTTCCGCCAGGGAGTGCGGCCGCGCCGCCGCACCGTTCGGGGCGCGCCCAGACGGCGCGCGGTCCGGGGGGATCTCCGCGCCTGACTCTACCGCAGGGTGCCGAGCAGGCGCCACCGGCGCGGGAGCGCCGAGGCGAAGGCCAGGGCAGCGTGGGGGCCGTCCGCTTCGCGCGACGCGGGAGGCCGCTGGTCGGTCACGCTGACCGCGACGAACGGCAGCGCCGGGAGCTCCCAGGCGGAGGCTTCGACCGGCACCGCTTTGCCGGCGGCATCGCGCCCGCTGCCCAGCGAGACCTGCAGGGGCTCGGTGACCGGAGAGAACAGGTACACCGAGACGGTCGACGGCCCGGTGACCGCGGCGTACTGGAAACCTACGGGGTCGCCGCCCGGGACCTCCAGGGTGATGCCGGCGGCAGGGCCCGGGCGCAGCTCGCCGCCGGGCACCGCGAACGTGAGCGAGACGGTCAGCCACCCGTCGTAGCTCGCCGCGGTGAGCCTGGGCCCCACCGGCACGTCCAGCCGCCCGAGGCACGACAGCACGGCGGCGGCCCAGCGGTGCGCCGCCTCCCGCAGCTCGGACGGCTGGGTGAAGTGGACGCGCCCGTGCAGGTCGATGTCGTACAGCACGGGCCCGGCGAAGGCGGCGCCCTGGCGCCACACGTCCTCCTGGGCCAGGCGGATGCCGTTCACGCCCGCGGCGGTGTAGCGCATGTCGTAGTCGCCGATCTGCGCCGCCACCAGCGGCACCCCGAGGTCGGCCTGTACGCGCGCCGCGAGCTCGCTCAGCGCCTCGCCGTAAGCCGCCTGCGAGACCTGGGCCCTGGCGTCGGCCTCCCCCTGCCAGAAGAGGACGGCGCGCACGCCGCCCACCGCCCGCGCCCGGCGGACCATGGAGCCGTACAGGGTCGCGCGCGAGAACGGACGGATGGGGTCGGGCAGCCACGCGTAGATGCTCGTCGTGCCGAGCGCGCACGGCACGAAGGCCACCGGCACCGGCTCCGCGGCCATGAGGCCGGTGGCCACGAGCGGCCACACCGAGCCGCGCGCAGGCTTGTCGCGGCTCACGTCGTCGACCTGCCTCACCGGCGAGTCGGTGGGGTCGCGGAGTTCCTTCCAGCGGTCGTCGTTGCCGAAGAGGCCCGCACGCAGCACCAGGTTCTCGTAGCGGGTGTCCAGCGCGCCCCGGCCGCTGGCGTTGCTCTGGCCGGCGACGACGTACACGTCGCCGACGCCCACGTACCGCACCGACCTCGCCGAGGACGGTACCGTCTGGCTGCGGACCGTGAGGGTGCCCTGCCCTGCCGGCTGGCGCCGGAGAACGACCCTGAACGAGCCGTCGGCGGCCACCGGCGCGGTCCGCCAGAGCCCGGCGCCCCAGCGCACCTGGACGCGCGGACCGAGCCCGACAGCGGAGCCGCGGACCGTGATGTCGGCGGTCCCGGCGGGGCCGCGCTGGAGGACCTGGTACGGCCGCGGCGCATCGACGGTGAGCTTCGGGACGGCGGAGGCCGAAGATGCCCACACCGCGGCGAGCAGGCACGCCGCGACCGCGAACACGGCCACCCTGGTCGTTGTGAGCGCTCGCGCGCGCATGTGCCTCCTCGGACGCGCCCGGCAGCGGACCACGGGCCGCTGGAGCCGGCGGGCGGGGTCGAACCGCCGACCTGCCGCTTACAAGGCGGCTGCTCTGCCAGCTGAGCTACGCCGGCGCCGTACTCGGGTGACGACCCAGTGTACCGGACGGCCACGGCCCCCACGAACCGGGGTCGCGGACGACCCCTCCACGACTATACTCGGTCAATGGAGATCCGGACTGCAGCCACCTCGCTCCGCGTCCCGCGCAGCCGCCTTCGCGACGCGGCGATCGCCGCGCTCGTGGCCGCCGGAGTGGCCGTCGCGCTGCTCGTCGCGCTCTCCCCCGGCGCCGGCCCGACCAGGCCGCAGGCCGCACCGGCACCACCCGCGCCCGCCGTGAGCGCCTTGTCGGCAGTCGTGATGGACCGCGCCAGCGGCGTCATCCTGTACGCCAAGGCGCCGCGCCGCCACCTCCCCGTCGCCTCGCTCACCAAGATCATGACGGCGATGCTCGTGCTCGAACGCACGCCCGACCTCGAGGCCTACGTCGAGGTCCCCGCCGACGCGGTGGGCCAGCACGGTGCCGGCATCGGGCTCCGTCCCGGCGACCGCATCAAGGTGCGCCAGCTCCTCCTGGGCATGATGGTCCGCAGCGCCACCGACTGCGCGCTCACCCTGGCCACGGCGGTCGCCGGCGACGAGCCCTCCTTCGTCGCGCTCATGAACCGCCGCGCCACCCGCCTCGGCCTCCAGGACACCCACTTCGTCAACTGCACCGGCCTCAACGTGCCCGGCCACTACTCCTGTGCCCGCGACCTGTCGGAGCTCGGCCGGGTCGCCATGCGCGACCGCCGTTTCCGCAACCTGGCGAAGCGCGTCTGGGCCAGGATCGAGTGGCCACCGTCACACGAGGCGTTCGTCGTCTCGCGCAACCGCATGAACGCCCGCTACGACTGGGTGGACGGCATCAAGACCGGTTCGACGTGGGGGACCGGCGCGTGCATGGTCGCGAGCGGCAAGTACGGCGGCCGCCGGCTCATCGTCACCACCCTTCGCGAACCCAACCGCGACACCGAGGTGCGCGACGCGCTGCGTCTCTTCGCCTACGGCGCCTCGAACTTCAGCCGGAGCGTCCTGGTGCGGCGCGGCCAGCAGGTCGGCAGGATCGCCGTGGCCGGCGGCACGGTGCCGCTGGTCGCCGACGGCGACCTCACACGCATGGTCCGCCGCGGCGCCACCGTGAAGCACCGCGTGCACGCCCCCCGGCAGCTGGCCGCCCCCACGGACGCCGTGGTCGGCTACGCGCGGTTCTGGGCCGACGGCGTGCTTCTCGGCGCGGTGCCCGTGCGCACCGCCGCGCCGGCGCCCTGACGGCACCAGAAGAAAGAGGCCCCGCGGGGAGACGGGGCCTCTGCAAGGGTCCTGGGGGTGACCCTCGACTTGGGGGGTCTGTCGCATGGCTGCGAGGGACACGTCCATCATGAACGTCGCGTGTTGCGCCCGGGTGAAGCCCGTGCGTAGACCGATGTGCGAACCGTGACGGGCGCGTTAACGCGAAAGCGCGGATCCGGGGGTGACATGGATCCGCGCCTTCGGTCTTGTGGCCTGGGCCGGTGGACTCCCGCGTTGGGGGGCGGAGGCCGCTCCAGCCTTCAGGCCTTGGTCCGCCCGGGGCCGGGGCGGACCAAGAAGAAGATAGGAGGTACCAGCGCTTGGTCGCTGGCAGCGGGCTTCTCGGAGACGGGAAG
>CAIXSE010000249.1 GCA_903921965.1 uncultured Thermoleophilia bacterium
CGTGGGCGCCCTCGAGGCCGAGGGCGTGCTCCTGCTGCACGGCGTCGAGATCAGCACCATGTTCGGCGACTTCGTGGTGTTCTCGCCGGACCTCGACTACCTCTCGAGGTTCCGCGACGTGCAGGAGTTCGTGCACGCCGCAGACGTGCCCGAGCACGCCGCCGTCGTGTGGGTGCACCCCGGGGCCGGGGGCGGGCGCAGCGGCGCCATGTACTACCCCGGCATCGAGCTCATGGTGGCCGGCGTCGTCGACGCCGTGGAGGTGTACAACGGCGGCTGGCTGGGCGAGCGCTACGTCGCCGCCGCAGAGGAGATCGCCGCCCAGCTGGGCGTGTCCCGCACTGCCGGCAGCGACGCGCACGCGGTGGAAGACCTCATGCGCTGCTACACCCGGGTCCCCGACCAGGTGCGCTCCACGGCCGACCTCGTGACCGCCCTGAAGACGGGAGCGACGTACCCGGTGCGGCCGGTGCCCGAGCGCCGCCGCCGGTTCGGCATCTTCTAGGAGGCGGCCGTGCACGCGCTCGAGGTCAGGACCAGCCGCCGTGTGGAGTTCGTCGACATCACGGCACAGGTGCAGAGTGCGGCCGCGGCACAGGGCGCCGTCGCCGGCGCCGTGCTCGTCTTCGTGCCGCACACCACGGCCGGCGTGACCATCAACGAGGACGCCGACCCGAGCGTGCGCGCCGACATGGCCATGGCGCTCGAGCGCCTCGTGCCGGCCGACCTGCCGTTCACGCACGCCGAGGGCAACTCCGACGCCCACGTGAAGGCCGGCCTCATGGGCAGCAGCGTGCTGGTGCCGCTCGAGGGAGGCCGCCTTCAGCTCGGCACGTGGCAGGGCATCTACTTCGCCGAGTTCGACGGCCCCCGGCGCCGGCACGTGCTCGTGAGCGTGCTGGCCGGCGCCTGACGCCGGTCGCGGCCGCGCGGCCGCCCCGCCTCAGCGGCCCAGGACCCGCTCGAAGAGGTGCTTCAGCGGGTCGGTGCAGAGCCGGCCGCCGCCGTGCTTGAGCAACAGCCGCTCGGCCGGCCAGTGCTGGCCGTCGGCCCACATCTGCTTGAGCCAGTCCGCGGCCTGCTCGCTGTGGAACCAGTCCAGGCCGTGCTTGTCCTGCAGCATCATGCGGAACGAGCCCTCGAGCATCCAGGCGCGCAGGTACTCGGCGCAGTAGAAGGCGTCGTCCACGTCGGCGAGGTAGTTCTGCGGGGGGACGGCGACCTTCGTGGCACGGGTGAGCTTCTCGCTGTAGACCTGGGCGCAGGCCGAGAGGTCGCCGTGCGTGCGGTGCAGCTCGGTCTCATACGACAGCTTCGCCGCGTACCGCCGCATGAAGTACAGGTCGTTCACGGCCGCGAACCGCCGGTAGTCGTCGGACTCGGCGAACTCGAGGTACTCCTCCAGCCACAGCCTGTTGACGATGAGGTGCTCCATGACGAAGGCGAAGCCCTCGGTGACGGCGTTGTCGCCGAGGTGCCGGTACTCGAACGGGAGGTCGGGAGCGACGTGGGCGAAGTGCTCGGTGTGCCCCGCCTCGTGGAACAGCGCCCCGTAATCGTCCTGGCCGCCGTGCGGCAGCACGACGAGGTAGATCTCGCCCGGGACCTTCACGGGGGAGCAGAAGGCGCGCGGAGACTTCAGCGGCCTGACCTCGGTGTCGAGGTGGACGTTGGTCTGGGCGTCGAGGTCGATGCCCATGCCGGCCAGCGTCTCGCGCAGCGACGGGACCAGGCGGTCGGCGGAGAACGCGTGGTCGAACCCCGGCGCCCGCCAGAGGTACGGCAGGTCCGAGAACCGGAGCTCGGCGAGCTTGACCCCGAGGCGCTCGCGGCAGAGGCGGTCCATGGAGCGCTCGTAGACGCCGTCGGTCTCGGTGATGAACCCCTCGAGCTCGGCGCGCAGGTGCAGGTAGTCGTGGCCCTTGACGGTCGAGTAGAGCTCCATGTAGTCGGGGTAGCCGAGGCCGACGGCCAGCTCGTGGACCTCGCCCCACATGCGCTGGAGCAGCGGGTTGAGGATGCGCTCGGTGGCCTCGAGCCGCGCCTGCTGGATGCGCTGCCTGCGCTCGGCGTCGGCCTCGTTGGCCTGCACGACGCCGGCCTGGCGCAGGCCGATGGACTCGCCGTCGACCTCGATGGTGGCGGCGCCCTCGGTGTTGGCGATCTCGTCGCCGAGGTGCCTGGTCTCGCCGCCGAGATAACCGTCGACCGCGAAGGTGACCAGGTACATGAGGCGGCGCTTCTCTTCGAGGTCGCTCGTAGCCTCGTACAGGGCGTCGAGCTCCAGGACGGCGTCGCGCGTGAACAGCCCCGGGAAGCGGTCGTACACGGCCGCCGTGTCGCAGACGTCCTTGCGGCCGGAGAAGTGCTCGTAGTACTCGCGGTCGAGGGCTTCGATGAAGTCCTCCGCGCGGCGGCGGTACTCGCTGAGGTCGAGCGCGGTCACGTGGTCCTCCTTGCTGGCGGCGGTGTGCGCGCCGGCCGCGGATCCCCCGCGGCCCGTCACGACTCTACCAGCCGCGTGAGGCCCGCTGAACCGGCTGCGGGCCCGAAGGGGTAGACAATCGCGGCGGAGTTCGCGAGTGCGGGGGCCAGCGGCTACACTGGGCAGCCATGCCGCCTCGACCCGGAGACACCGTCGACCTCGCCGTCACCTCGCTCGCCTACGGCGGGCAGGGCGTCGCGCGCCTCGACGACTTCGTGGTCTTCGTCCGTGGCGCCGTGCCCGGCGACGCCGTGCGTGCCCGCATCACCAAACGCAAGCGCAACCACGGCGAGGCCAGGGTGCTCGAGATCCTCACCCCCTCCCCGCGCCGCATCGCCGCGACCTGCGGCCACGCCGACGAGTGCGGCGGCTGCGAGTGGCAGACGCTGGCCTACGACGCGCAGCTCGAGTTCAAGCAGGAGCAGGTGGTCGAGTCACTGCGCCGTCTCGGCCACCTCGAGGGTTACGAGCTCGAGCCCATCCGCGGCATGGCCCGCCCCTGGCGCTACCGCAACAAGATGGAGTTCTCCTTCGGCGAGGACGAGGGCGGCGGCCTGCTCCTCGGCCTGCACCGGCGCGGCTCCTGGCGCGAGATCGTCGAGACGACGGCCTGTCACCTCGCCTCCGAGCGCATGGAGGCCGCGCGTCAGGCCGTGGCCGACGCCTGCCGCGACCTGGGGCTGCAGGCGTTCTCGCGCGACGGCCACGAAGGACTCCTGCGCCACCTCCAGGTACGCGAGAGCCGCGCGTACGGCGACCTGCTGCTGAACCTGTTCGTCTCGCGGCGTTTCCCCGAAGAGGCGGCGCTGGCGGAGCGCGTCGCCGCCGCCTCCGGGTGCACGTCGTTCGGCGTCACCGTCAACGCCACGCCGGCCGACGCGGCCGTCGGCGACGGGCCCCACATGCTGCTCGGCCCGCCGTACCTGCGGGAGCGACTGGCCGGCGCGGAGCTCCGGGTGCCGGCCACGGCCTTCCTGCAGACGAACAGCGAGATGTGCGAAGTGCTGTACGACGTCGCACTCGGCTTCGCCGCGCCCGACCCGGCGCGCCCGGCCGTCGACCTGTACTGCGGCATCGGCTCCCTCAGCCTGCCGCTGGCGCGGCTCGCGGCCTCCGTGCAGGCGGTCGAGATCCAGGAAGAGGCCATCGTCGCGGCGCGCGAGAACGCCGGCCTGAACGGCATCGAGAACGTCGCCTTCCATGCGCGCGACGTGCGCCCGCTGCTCAAGGCGCCGCCCCACCCCACGCTCGACGCGGCCCGCGACGACGACACGGCCCGGCCGGCCGTGGTCGTCGTCGACCCTCCCCGCGCCGGACTCGCGCGCAAGGCCCTGCAGCGGGCCGCCGCGCTGGGCGCGGAGCGCTTCGTGTA
>CAIXSE010000250.1 GCA_903921965.1 uncultured Thermoleophilia bacterium
CCGTCTTGTCGCGATAGCCGGTCCTGTCGGCGCCCTTGAGGATCCCCCTGAGCTCACTCAGCGGACGCTGGGGGACCATGGTCACGAGCCCGTTGCGCTCGACGAACGAGACCTGCTGGCCGGGCTTGAGATCGAGGCGCTCGCGGATCTCCTTGGGGATCACGATCTGGAACTTGGGCGAGATGGTGGCGATGGGCATGGCGGCCTCCTCAGGGACGCCGTCATCATACGCTTTCTTCATCGATACAGGAAGCGTATGGTGAGAGTCCCATCGATTGAGGAGTCGTGAGTGCCTTCGTCAACCGCCAAGTTGACGACGACTGCCGCGTGCCGCCGGCTCACCCCTCCTTCAGGTGCCCGAGGACGTACACGGTGCCACCCGCGAGCGCCGCGGCCGATGGGTCGGCGGCGGCCGGCAGCACCCTCCCCGCGCCGCGGCGCAGCAGGGTGTCGATCCAGGCGCCGTCGGCTCCGGCTCCGGGCTCGACGCGCTCGTCGAGCAGGAGCCACCCGAGGCCGAGGTGCCGCCGCATCTCGGGCTCGTCCGGCGTCGCGATGAGCTCGTCGAAGTCGGACTCCGAGTAGTGCCGCACGACACCGTCCCGATCGGCCACGTCGAAGCGGCGGGGCTCGCCGTCGGTCATGCTCTCCCTCCTCCCGGCCTCTCCCGGCCGGTGCACGTCAGACGACCTTCACGCCCTCTTCGCCGGACCTGAGCCGGCCGAGGATGTACACGGTCACGTTCGCGGCCGGCTCGCGGGGCGTCACGGTCTCGAGGAACGCCTCCTTGACCGCCGATTTGTGCGGGGGCGTGACCCCCGGCTCGATGCGCTCGTCGAGCGGCGTCCAGCCGTCGTCGACGAGCCGCTGGCGCTCCTCGCGCGAGCTCGTCTCGGTGAACTGCTCGAACTGGTCGGCGCGGAACTTCCACACCGTCCCGTCCACGGCGACGACGTCGTAGGCGCCCAGCGTGTCGAAGTCTGTGCTCATGGGGACCTCCGTCAGCGGACGTTGGGGCTGAGCTCGGCCGCTGCGGCCTCGTCCAGCAGCCAGGTGAGTGTGCCGTGCACCGGGGCGACACCCTGGGCCGGCACGGCCAGCGGTGCGCGCAGGCCCTCGAGGACCTCGGCCACCATGCCGGCCTTGCCGGCGCCGCTGACGTAGAACCACACGCGCCGGGCGGCGTTGATGACCGGCGCGGTCACGGTGAGGCGCGGCGACCCGTCGGGCGCCTGCGTGGCGACGCAGAACCTGTCTTCGACGGTGAGGGCGTCGCTGCGCGGGAAGAGCGACGCGGTGTGCCCGTCCTTGCCGAGCCCGAGAAGGACGAGGTCGAACACGGGCACTCCGCTCGGCGGCCGCTCTTTGGCGGCGAGCGCCCGCAGCTCGGCCTCGTAGGCGTCGGCCGCCTTCTCCGGCTCGTCCTCGCCCGCCATACGGTGCACGTTGGCGGCCGGGACGGGCACGTGCCTGATGAAGGTCTCGCGTGCCGTGGCGTAGTTGCTGGCCGGGTCGTCCGGCGGCACGCAGCGCTCGTCGCCCCAGTAGAGCTGGACCCGGCGCCAGGGGATCTTCTGGCTGAACTGCTGGCGGGCCAGCATCCGGTACAGGGTCGCCGGCGTCTCGCCGCCGCTCAGCGCGACCGCGAAGCGGCCGCGGGCCACGGCGGCCTCACGCGCGGCCATGGCGAACATGTCGGCCGCGTGGAGGGCGAGCGCCTCCTCGTCCGGGAAGATCTCGATGCTCATGCGTCACCGTCCTTGCCGGGCCGGCGCCACGTGTGGCCGTCGGCGGCGACGAGCGCGTCCGCCGCCTCCGGCCCCCAGCTGCCGGCCTCGTAGATGGGGATCTCGCGGCCCGGTCTGGCGGCCCACTCCTCGAGGATGGGGCCGACGATCCGCCAGGCCTCCTCGGCCTGGTCGCCGCGCGTGAACAGGGTCATGTCGCCCTCCATGGCGTCCACGAGCACCGTCTCGTAGGCGCTGAAAGGCAGCTCGTTGAGGGTGGTGCCGTAGGAGTAGTCCATGAGCACCGGCTGCAGCGTGACGTCGTGGCCCGGCACCTTGGACTGGATCCGCAGCGAGAAGCCTTCGTCCGGCTGCACGCGCAGGACCAGCACGTTCGGCCGCATGCCGACCGCCCCCACGTCCTTGAACAGGCGGACAGGCGGCTGCTTGAAGTGGATGGCGATCTCGGTGACCCGCCGCGCCATGCGCTTGCCGGTGCGCAGGTAGAACGGCACGCCCTGCCAGCGCCAGTTGTCGACCATGAGCTTCACGGCGGCGTAGGTCTCGGTGTGGGAGTTGGGCGCCACGCGCTCCTCGGCGCGGTAGGCGAGCACCTCTTCGCCGTCGACGAGGCCCTGCACGTACTGCGCGCGCACCGCCCACTGCGAGACGAGGTTGCGCGGGATGGGCCGCACGGCGCGCAGCACCTTGAGCTTCTCGTCGCGCACGCCGTCGGCGTCGAACGCCACCGGCGGCTCCATGGCGACGAGCGTGAACAGCTGGATGAGGTGCGGCGTGATCATGTCGCGGAGGGCGCCGGCCTCTTCGTAGTACGGGCCGCGGTGCTCGACGCCGAGCGTCTCCGCGGCCGTGATCTCGACGTAGTCGACGTAGCGCCGGTTCCACACGGGCTCGAAGATGCCGTTGGCGAAGCGCAGCACCAGGAGGTTCTGGACCGTCTCCTTGGCGAGGTAGTGGTCGATGCGGTACACCTGCCGCTCGTCGAAGACCTCGGTGAGCACGCCGTTGAGGTGCCGCGCGGTCTCGAGGTCGCGGCCGAACGGCTTCTCGATGACGATGCGCGTCCAGCCGGGAGGGTCGCCGGCCGCGTGCTCCGCGTCCGCGGCGCCGCGGCGCGCCAGGCCGGCCTCGCCGAGCCCCCTGATAATGGGCTCGAACTGGCTCGGCGGCGTGGCCAGGTAGAACATGCGGTTGCCCCGGCTGCCGGCGCCGTCCAGCGCGTCGAGCGTCTCGGCGAGGCGCAGGTACCCTTCGGGCTCGTCGAGCTCGCCGTGCACGTAGCGCGGCGCCCGCAGGATGCGCTCGCACGTGGCGCGGTCCACGACCTCCTGGCCGTAGTGGTCGTCGATCGCCTCGCGCATGCTCGCGCGCAGCGGGTCGTCACCGAGGTCCTTGCGGCCGTACCCGACGAGGGTGGTGCCGGCCGGCAGCACGCCGTGGCAGCCGAGGTCGTACAGGGCAGGGATGAGCTTGCGGTGCGTGAGGTCGCCGGTGACGCCGAAGATCACCAGGCTGCAGGGGTCCGGGTCGCGTTCGCCGCCGAACGGCGACGGAGCCTCGCCGAGGCGCGGCAGGCCGCCCACGGGCAGGAACTCGTCGTCGCCGTACCTGTCGGCCGACTCGTAGCCGACGTGCGGCTCGGGCGCCTCGTCGCGGTACCGCGGAAGGTCGGGCCGGTCGCTCATCGCGCCGGACGCCGGCTCGCGGACGGCCGGGCGACGGCGGCCGCCGCGCTCAACGCTTCTCCTGGACGGCGTGGCCGCCGAACTCGTTGCGCAGGGCGGCCAGCACCTTGCCGGAGAAGGTGTCGTCCTGGCGCGAGCGGAAGCGCATGAACAGGGCGGCCGAGATGGCCGGCATCGGCACCGAGTGCCGGATCGCCTGCTCGACCGTCCAGCGGCCCTCGCCGGTGTCCTCGACGTAGCCGGTGATCTTCTCCAGGCCCGGGTCCTTCTCGAGCGCGTCGGCGGCCAGCTCCAGCAGCCAGCTGCGCACCACGCTGCCCTGGTTCCAGAGGTCGGCGATGGCGGCGAGGTCGAGGTCCCACTGCGTGGCGTCGAGGAGTTCGAAGCCCTCGGCGTAGGCCTGCATCATCCCGTACTCGATGCCGTTGTGGACCATCTTCACGAAGTGCCCGGACCCGTGGCCGCCCATGTAGTCGTAGCCGTGGCCGGGGGGGGCCAGCGTGGCGAGGATGGGCTCGACGTGGTCGTAGGCCGAGCGCTCTCCGCCCACCATGAGGCAGTAGCCGACCTCGAGACCCCACACGCCGCCGCTGGTACCGGCGTCGAGATACCGCAACCCGTGCTCGGCGAGCGCGGCACCGCGTTCGATGTCGTGCTGGAACGGCGAGTTGCCGCCGTCGATGAGGATGTCCCCCTCGTCCAGCAGCGGGACGAGCGCGTCGATGACCTCCTGGGTGGGGTCGCCGTACGGGAGCATGAGCCAGATCACGCGCGGCGTCTGGAGGGCGGCGACCACGTCGGCGAGCTCGCGCACCGGCTCGGCGCCCTCGCCCGCGAGCTCCTCCGCCTTGGCGTACGTGCGGTTCCAGACGACGACGCGGTGGCCCCCGCGCCGCAGCCGACGGGCCATGTTGCCGCCCATGCGGCCGAGCCCGACCATTGCCAGCTCCATCCTGCCTCCTCGATAGACCGGGCCAGCCCGGGTGCGTGACGTTCGACGGGGTCGTGCCCGGCGCCGTGGAGGCGCAAACCAGCGGGAGCGGGCGCCCGCGCCGCGGGCGCCGGGCGGGGAAGCCGCGGTGCCGCGGGCCGGCCGCCGCGCGAGGTCGCCGGCCGGCGGCGGCCGCCGGGTCAGCTGCCGCCGCGCTCCGGGGGCACGGCACCGCGGCCGGCATCGAGCCAGCGACGCGCCTCGGCTCGTCCGTGAACACCGCGGCCTGCAGGCCGCGGTTGCTCGCGACGTCCTCGAAGGCTAGCCGGCGAGCACGGTCTCCAGCCGCCGCCTGAAGGCAGCCAGGCCCTCGACCGGATCCTCGCCCAGGTCCACGCGCAGTACGCGGCAGCCGTGATCGACCAGAGCCTGCAGGTCGCCGAGCGCCTGGGCGTGCTTGAGCACACCGAACGTGTACGGCTGCCCGGGGACCGGGAGCTCCGGGCCGCCGCCGCTCACGAGCTGCAGGAAGACGCCGTGCCCGGGACCCCCCTTGTGGTACTGGCCGGTCGAGTGCAGGAAGCGCGGCCCGAACCCGTCGCTCGTCGCGACGCGGAACCGGTCGCGCAGCAGCGTGCGCATGCGGAGCAGCTCGGCGCGCGCCTCGGCGCCCGGCGTGACCCACGCCTGCAGGGCGACGTAGGCCGGCGGGGCGACGTCCTTCAGCAGGTCCCAGAGCGCCGCCTCGAGCAGGTCGTCGCCGAGCGCGACCGCGACCCGCTCACCGGCGGGCGCCGGCACCGCCGGCTCCTCGCCCGCCGCGATC
>CAIXSE010000251.1 GCA_903921965.1 uncultured Thermoleophilia bacterium
CCGCGCCAGAACGCTTCGCCGAGGACGGCCGCGTCGCCGAGCATCGCCTTGAGCTCGCGCGGCAGGGCGTCCAGGCGCGCCGAGAGGACCGCGTGCACCGTGGCGGGGAGCGGCAGTCCGGCGTCGCCACGGAGGTCGGGGCTCGGCGAAGCGTCGGCCAGGTAGCCGCCGTCCAACAGGAGGCGCACGTACTGTTCCGTGTACAGCGGATTGCCGCCGCAGAGCGCGGCCACCTGGTGATCGACGTTCGCGGGGCCCTCCGCGCCCAGGAGACCGCTCACCAGCGCACGCGTGTCGTCGGCCGACAGCGCCGGCAGGTCGATCCTGGCACGCCGCGGGCCGCCACCGGGCTCCGTCAGGGGCCCTGTGCGACGCTGAAGCAGTTCGAGACGTGTCGTCGCCACGACGAGCAGCGGCACCGGCAGCTCCCGGGCCAGCAGGTGCTCCACGAACGCCAGCATGCCCTCCCCGGCCCAGTGCAGGTCCTCGAGGACGAGCACCATCGGCCGTCCCCGGGCGATGAGCTCGGTGAAGCGGGTCCAGGCAGCGAAGTTCTCCGGGCGCGACGCCTGTGCCGCCTCGAGCCCCAGCAACGGGCGGAGCCGCTGCCGGAGCCAGGGCCTGTCCTGGCCGTCGGGGAGGACGGCCTCCAGCTTCGCCTCGACCGTCTCGAGGCCGTCGGAGTCGACGACGCCGGCGTGCTCCCTGAGGATCTCGCCCAGCGCCCAGAAGGTGACACCGTCGCCGTAGGCGAGACACCGCCCCTGGCGCCAGGTGATGAGCTCGGCCGACCGCTCGACCTCGCGGAAGAACTCGAGGACGAGCCGGCTCTTGCCGATGCCCGGCTCCCCTGCGACGAGGACGAAGTGCGCCTCGCGCGCCTCCCACGCGGCACGGGCCGCGTCGCGCAGCGCCTCGAGCTCGCGCGCGCGCCCGAGGAACGGACCGCGCACCGACGCGGCCGTGCGCAGGCCGGTGCGCGAACGGCGTCCCGTGACCAGCCACGCTCCCACCGGCCGGGTCTTGCCCCTGGCGAGCACGGGCGCGAAGGCATCGTAGACGATGACGTCGCCGGTCAGCTCGCGGGTGAGCGGCCCTACGATCACGCTCATCGGCGCCGCCGCCGTCTGCAGCCGCGCCGCCGTGTTCACGGCGTCGCCGGTGACGAGGCCGCGCCCGGAGGCCGGGTCGACGTCGAGCCGGACGAACGCTTCGCCCGTGTTCACGCCGACCCGCACCTGCAGCGGCGCGCCGTCGGGCCGCGTCACGCCCTCGACGGACTCGACGACGCGCAGGCCGGCACGCACGGCGCGCTCGGCGTCGTCCTCGTGGGCGGCCGGCACGCCGAACACGCCGACGACGGCGTCGCCGATGTACTTCTCCACGACGCCGCCGTGGCGCTCGACCTCGCGGCGCACGGCCTCGTGGTACCGGCCGAGCACCGCCTCGACGTCCTCGGGGTCGGCGGCCTCGCTCATGGCGGTGAAGCCGACGACGTCGCAGAAGAGCACGGTGACGGTCTTGCGCTCCTCGCGCGCGCCGGCCGGCCGGGACGCGGCCGGCGGGGCGAGGGCGGCCCCGCAGGCCATGCAGAACCTGGCTTCGTCCGGGCTCGTGGCGCCGCACGACGGACAGGTCCGCTGCTCGGTCACTTGCGCCCTTGCCGCACGAGTCGCCCCTTTGCCGGTGGGACGGGCGCCCCCCCAGGCGCAGCCGTCCGGCACCTCCCATCTTCGCCGATGCTGGTCCGGGGACCCGGCGCCGACAAGCGGACTGCCATTCCTCGCCCTCAGGCTCACCGCGAAGGGATGACGCCGGCGCACCGCGCCGCCGTCTCGGCCACACTGCGCGGGGACGGCCCGCCACCCCGGCACGGGCTGGGGACTGGCGCAGCCACGCCGATTGGAGCACACTGGACGACAGGGAGCGCACGGGGAACGCTTCATCGCGCGCAGACACCAGTGGAGGGAGGGCCACCATGGGTCGTCGCACTCGTCACACCGCCCGCGCCGGGCACAGGCCCGGCGCCGTCATCGTCCTGCTCCTGTTGCTGCTCACGCTCGGCTTGGCCGCCGGGCTGGGGCAGGCGGCGGCATCCAGCCCCAGCCCGGCCGCCTCGGGCGCCGCGAGCGGCGACGGCGCGGCCGCCTCGCCGTCCCCCGGCGCCGGCAAGGTCGTCCTGCGCATCGGCTACGTCGGCGAACCCGACAACCTCAACCCGTTCGTCGCCCAGGTGTTCCCGTCGTACCTGATCTTCGCGACCAACTACGACTTCCTCGTGGGCGTCGACCCGGCCACGCTCGCCCCGTCGAAGGAGACCGGCCTCGCGCAAGACTGGACCACGAGCGCCGACGGCCTCACCTGGACCTTCACTCTGCGCGACGGCCCCACCTGGCAGGACAACGGGCAGCCCGTCACGTCCGCAGACGTCAAGTTCATGTACGACTACATCCTCGACAACGACATGTCCGCGTACACGCAATACACCGCCGGCATCAGCAAGGTCACCGCCGTCGACCCCAGGACCGTCGAGTTCACCACCGACCGGCCCAAGGCCGACATGCTGCTGGCGCTCAACTCGATCCCAATCCTGCCCGAGCACATCTGGAAGGACGTCCCGCCGAAGCTGGCGGAGACCACCTACGCCAACAAGCCGCCGGTCGTCGGCAGCGGCGCCTTCCAGTGCGTGGAGTACAAGAAGAGCAGCTACGTCATCATGGAGGCCAATCCCACGTACTGGCGGGGCGCCCCGCACGTCGACCAGCTGATCTTCCAGTGCTACACCAACGAGGACACCCTGGCCCAGGACCTCAAGGCCCAGACCATCGACGGTGCCATCCAGCTGCTCAACTCGCAGATCAGGCTGTTCAAGGACGATCCCGACATCACCGTCGAGTCCATCCGCAGCAACGGCTACGACGACGTCGTCTTCAACTGTTACGTCCCGCCCAAGGGCGTCACGAGCCTCGGCAATCCGGCACTGCTGGACCCGAAGTTCCGCCAGGCGCTGCAGTACGCCGTGGACCGCGAGAAGATGGTCTCCATCGTCTACGAGGGCAACGCGCGGCCGGCCGACACGATCATCACGGCCGGCTACTACACCGATCCCGACTGGCACTGGACGCCGCCGGCCGACCAGGCGTACACCTACGACCTCGCGAAGGCGGACGCCCTGCTCACGGCCGCCGGCTACCCGCTGAAGGACGGGGTCCGCGTGGGCCCGGACGGCCAGCCCGTCACACTCCGCCTGTGGTCGCGCCAGTCCAGCTCCACCAGCCAGCAGCAGGGCAAGATGCTGGCCGGCTCGCTGCGTGAGCTCGGCATCAAGGTGAGCTACGAGGTCATGGACAACGGCGCCCTCATGGACAAGCTCTACAACATGAAGGGCGACCAGTTCCTGCCCGATTTCGACCTCTGCATCTGGGGCTGGTACAACAGCATCGACCCGGGCCAG
>CAIXSE010000252.1 GCA_903921965.1 uncultured Thermoleophilia bacterium
GCGAAGCCGGTGTGCTCCTGGACGTGCTCCGGCGTGACGCCTTCGTAGCGCTCGGCCAGGTACATCTCGCGGGTGACCTCGTCGAACTTCAGCACGCAGAGGTTGGTGACGACGGCGATCGGGCCGCCACGGCGGTACCCGGCGTGGCGGCGGGACTCGCCGCCCTCGAGCCAGCCCGGCGTGGTCATGTAGTCCAGCTTCTCCACGAACTTCTTCACGCCGTGCTGCATGAACACGATGTAGCCGCTGGCCAGCGAGCCGGCGTCGCAGGCGCCGCCGCTGCCGCTGAACCGCACCGTCGGCGCCGCGTAGTCGCCGATCACGGTCGAGTTCATGTTGCCGTACTTGTCGACCTGGGCGGCGCCGAGGAACGCGATGGTGGTCAGGCGCCGGTTGGCCACGTAGCTGAACGCCTCGACGAGCCCCGCGTTGAGGTTGCTGAACGCCATGACGCGGGGGTCGGCCACGGCCATCGGCAGCTCGTCGAGCAGCGGCCCGATGCCGCCGGTCTCGAAGAAGATGTGCGCGTGCGGGGCGTGGATGCGCTTGGCGACCGTGGCCGCCAGCATGGCGACGCCGGTGCCGGCGAACAGCACGTCGCCGTCCTTGATGAAGCGGCCGGCGGCGATGGCCATCATCTCGCGGGGGGAGTAGGCGGGGGTCGGCTCGCCCATCTCGCTCACCTCCGGTCCAGGCCGGGCGCGTAGCCGGCCACGGTGTTCGCGCGGATGCGCGCGAGCTGGGCGCCTCCGACCTTGTCCAGGTAGTGGTCCCAGCTCTCCACGCCGTACACCCACTCGTCCAGCCACGCGCCGAACCGGTCGTCGTCCTTGGCCACGGCCTTGTAGTCGTTCAGGTGGGCGGGGTCGTAGTCGTAGAAGTAGCGGCACGCGGTGGGGTGGGCGCCGTAGGGGACGGGCACGACGGCGTCCACCAGGAACGGCGGCAGGGCGTTCTGGTCGGGGTCGAGCCGCAGGTAGTCCTCGGGCACGATCTCCTCGCAGGTGACGATGACGGCCGTCGCGGCCTTGCACTGCTCAAGGTCGGCGAAGGTCAGTCCCTTGATGCGCACGGTGCCGTCGGTGCTGACCTGCTGCGCGTGGATGATGGAGACGTCGGGCGTGAGCGCGGGGAGGAGCACGACCTCGTCGTCCTCGCCGCCGAAGGGGTTCTCCTGCACGATGACCTTCTCGCAGGGGATGCCGTCGCGGCCGCGGACCTCGGGCGGGAAGCCGCACTTCTCGACGACGTCGGTGCCGAGGCCCGACTTGCTCGGGATGAACGGCACGTTGAGGGAGCCGGCGAGGAACCGCAGGCTCATCATGTTGTTGGTGTAGTCCTCGACGAGGAGCTCGCCGCGCTCGACCGCCTTGCGGAAGCGGATGCAGGTGGGCGCGAAGCGGCCGTTGCCGCCGTAGGCGATGTCGAGGCGGCTCACGCAGCCGGCCCCGACGAGCACGTCGAGCGCCTGGCCGTTGGAGTGGGCCACCAGGTGCAGGTCCTTCGTGCGGCGGCGGGCGATCTCGTACGCCGCCGCCATGGGATTGCGGTTGATGGTGAAGCCGCCGACGGCGATCTGGCAGCCGTCGGGCACGAACCGCTCGACCGCCTCGCCGATGGTCATGAGCTTGCCGTCGAGGCCGTTGTGCTCAGCCATAGTCTGTCCCCCTGGTCGTGTGCCGGCGGCGCCGGGTGCGGGGGTACGGGTCCCAGAGACGCGAAGACCCCCAGCAGGCGTCGCCACCTGAGCTGGGGGACAGGGGCTGTGCGGGAGGCCGGCGGGGACGCCGCCGGCCGCGACCCTGTGGCAGCGCCACCATGATACACGCGGCCGCGCCGGCGGCAAGCGGCGCCGGCGATGGACCGGGCGGCCGGCGGGCGGACCGCGAGCCCGCCCTTCCGCTGTGCTAGCATCCGCGTCACCATGGACGAGGAGAAGCTCACCTTCCTGTTCTCGGGGTACGCGCGGCTGCCGCAGGACGTCAGTCACCAGGCGATGTACAAGCGGGTCGGCATCGTCCTCGAGGTCGACACCGACGGCGTCGTGGTGGCGGCCGGCACCACGCTGATCATGCCGGCGGCCTCGGACTTCTTCGCCCGCATCCTCACCGGCCGCAACGTCCTGACCGAGCGCCC
>CAIXSE010000253.1 GCA_903921965.1 uncultured Thermoleophilia bacterium
CTCGTCCAGGATCAGCATCTTCGGCTGCGCGACCATCGCCCGTGCGATCGTGATCATCTGCCGCTGGCCCTGGCTCAGGTTGGCGCCGCGCTCGGTCATCACCGTGTCGTAGCCCTGCGGCAGGTTCAGGATGAACTCGTGCGCGTTGGCCTCCCTGGCGGCCTCGATGCACTCCTCCTGCGTCGCGCCCTCGCGCGCGTACATGAGGTTGTTCATCACCGTGTCGCTGAAGAGGAAGGCCTCCTGGAGCACGGTGCCGATCTGGCGACGCAGGCTGTCCTGCGTCAGCGTCGCCAGGTCCTGCCCGTCGATGAGGATCGTCCCCGAGTCGATGTCGTAGTACCGCGTGAGGATGTTGATGATCGTGCTCTTGCCGGCACCGGTGGGCCCGCAGATGCCGATCATCTCGCCGGGCTTCGCCTCGAAGGTGTTGTCCTTGAGGATGCGGCGCCCCTTCACGTAACTGAAGTCGACGTTGCGGAACTCCACGTGCCCGCCCTTGAACTCGAACGGCTTCGCGTCGGGGGCGTCCAGCGTCGTCGGCATCTGGTCCATGACCTCGTAGTAGCGGCGCCCCGCGGCGATGGCCTGCAGCATCGTCCCGGTGAGGTTGGCGATCTCCGAGAGGGGGGAGGTGAGCAGCCCGGCGTAGCCGATGAACGACACGATCACGCCGATCTCGGCCATCCCGGCGACCACCAGCAGCGCCCCGACGACCACCACGATCACGATCTGCAGCATGCTGAGCGCCGTCGTGATGGGGAACTGCAGCAGCGAGAGGAAGAAGGACTTCGTGCCGACGGTGAACACCGCATCGGCACGCTCCTTGCTCGCGCCGCGCGCCCAGTCCTCGCGGCGGTTCGCGGTGATGACCTTGTGGCCGGTGATCGTCTCCTCGTAGAAGCCGCTGAGGCCGCCGATCTCCTCCTGCATCTTGGCGAAGGCCGGGCCGGAGAGGCGCTGCACGATGCTGGTGATCACGAGCATCGCCGGTACGAACAGCAGGGCGGCGATGGCCAGGCGCCAGTCGATCACGAACATGATGACGGCGATGATGACGACCTGCAGGACGGCGCGGATGAGCTGGCTCACCGCCGTCTCGAAGAAGCGCGCGATGGCCTCGACGTCGTTGGTCACGCTGCTGACGAGCTCGCCGGTGGAGCGGCTGTCGAAGAACCCCAGGCTGAGCGTCTGCAGGTGCTCGGCGAGCCGCGTCTGCAGGGTGTAGGTGGCGCCGGTGGCGAGGCCGGCCATGATGCGCTCGGCGAAGAACGAGGTGACCAGGTAGACGGCCGCGGCGATGAGCCCGGCGACGATCCAGCCGGTCAGGTCGCTCATGGTGCCCTTGGCCGAGATGACGTTGATGGCCTCGCCCGACACGAAGGGCAGCACGACGAGGCCGGCGATGGCGATGACGAGCAGGACCATGCCGAGCACGAACCTCGCCGTGTGGCCCTCGCCGATCATCGTGCCGATGAGGCGGCTCGCGTACTTCGTGGCGTCGGCGGCGCCCGTGTCCGGCGGCTTCTGGGCGGGCGCCGTGGCGCGCGGCTTCGCGGCGGGGGCCGCGCCCTTCGCGCCGCGCTTCGTCTCGGCGACGGCGCTCATCGCGGCGCCTCCGGCGCTGTCCGCGCGCGCCTCATGCCGGCCCGCCTGCGGCCGCCGGCGCCAGCCCCGCGCCGAGCTGCGACTCGTAGATCTCGCGGTAGAGCTCGCTGCGCTCGAGCAGCTCTTCGTGGCTGCCCACGTCGGTGATCTCGCCGCGGTCCATGAGCACGACCTTGTCGAGGTCGATGACGGCGCTGATGCGCTGCGCCACGTAGAGCGTCGTGGCGTGCCCGGCGAACTCGGGGATCGCCGCCTGCACGCGACTCTCCGTAGCGACGTCGAGCGCGCTCGTGCTGTCGTCGAGGATGAGGACGCGCGGCATGGACGCCAGGGTCCGTGCCATCGAGAGGCGCTGGCGCTGCCCGCCGCTGAAGTTGTAGCCGCGGCGGGAGACCGGCGCGTCCCAGCGCTCCGGCAGGTCGTCGACGAACTCGCCGGCGTCGGCCGCCGCCGCGGCGGCCTTCATGACCTCGTCCTCCACGTCCGGCGCGCCGAACTTCAGGTTGAAGCGCACGTCGCCCTGGAACAGGACGGCCTCCTGCAGGGCGATGCCCACGATCTGCCGCAGGTTGTCCTGCGGGATGTCGCGCACGTCGACGCCGTCGATGGTGATGCGCCCGCCGGTCACGTCGTAGAAGCGCGGCACGAGGTTGACCAGGGCGGTCTTGCCGGCGCCGGTCGCGCCCAGGATGCCGACCCGCTCGCCGGGCTCCAGCGTGAGCGAGACGTGCTTGAGGGCCGGCGGGTCGAGGGTGCCGTCGGGCCGCCGGAAGGCGAACGAGACGTCTTCGAAGCACAGCCGGCCCTGCACGCTCGCCGGCTCGAGCTCCCCGGCGCCCTCTTTGTCTTCCACCGCCGGGACGGCGTCGTAGGCCTCGAGCAGCCGCTCGATGCTGGCACCGCCGCGCAGGATGAAGGGCACGATGATGGCGAGCATGGCGAGCGGCGCCGCCACGAGGCTCAGGTACTGCGAGAAGGCGATCAGCTCGCCGAGGTTCAGCTTGCCGTCGAGCACGCGCCAGCCGCCGTACCACACCGAGACGAGGATCATGGCCTGGGCCGACGCGTTGATCAGCGGCTGCATGAGGGCCATCGTGAAGGCCGCGGTGAAGGCGGGCCTGCGCATCGCCGCGGCCCGCCCCTCGAGCCTGTCGACCTCCAGCTTCTCGCGCGTGAACGCCTTGACCACGCGCACGCCGGTCAGGCTCTCCTGGAGGGTCGCGTTGACGTCGTCCAGACGCTCCTGCCGCCTCACGTACGCCTTGAAGATGATCGGCGCGATGACGGCCATCATGCCGATGACGACACCGGTCGCGACGAGCAGCAGCCACACGAGGCTCGGCGAGCGGATGATGGTGAGGATGAAGGCGATGACCAGCATGAACGGCGCGTACAGGATGAGCAGGACCCCGTAGAGGACGGCCCAGCTGACGTTGTCGATGTCGGACGAGAGGCGCGTGAGCAGGTCGCCGGTGCGGATGCGGTCGAAGTTCTCGAACGAGTAGTCCTGGAGCTTCGAGTAGAGCTCGGTGCGGATGACCCAGGCGGTGCCCTGCATGAAGAAGACGGCGATGGCGGCGGCCGCGGCCATGGCGCCGCCGGCGACGAGGGCGAGCAGGGCCATCCAGATGCCGGTGGTGACGATGACCGTGGTGTCGCCGGCCACGAGGCCTTCGTTGATGACCTTCTGGGTCATCGTGGCCATGCCGATGCTGGCGGCGCCCGAGACGAGCAGCAGGGCCTGGCACAGCACCAGGTGCCGGCGGTAGCCGTGCCAGATCACGAAGATCCTGCGGTAGGCCTTCAGCACGCGGGTCGCTCCCTCCGGGCGGCCGTTGCGGGCGCCGGCCCGGCGGCCGCTGTGCGGCCGCGCCTCCGGCGCCTCCCTCCAGAAGGCTCATCGGCGTGCCGCGTCCGAATCTGAAGCGCCGGTGCGCTGCGGCGCCGGCGCGCCGGCCCTTTTCCGTCCCGGCTGCCCGCTACAGTGAAGTGCCCGCAGTCCCAGGCGCCGGACGTCCGGAGCAGGGTCGCGCGGGAGAGAGGAGGGGTCGTGGGCAAGGTCAACTTCATCGCGTTCGACCAGGAGTCGGGGAGGCCCACAGCTTCCATCGTCGGGCGGCCGGCCGACGTGGCCGACTTCCTCGCCATCTGGATGCAGAACGCCGAGACGGGCGTCACGCTGGCCCAGCGGCTGGGCGTCGAGTTCGACGGGTGGTCGGGGCACGCGGACGGGGATGTCGATGGCTGACGTCGTCGTGTGGGTGCTGCTCGTCCTGGTGCTGGCGGAGGGCGCGCTGCTGGTCGTCCTGCTGCAGCGCGTGGGGCAGGGCGGCCGCGGGGCCACGGCCGACCTGCGCGCCGAGCTGCGCTCGGCGCGCGAAGAGTCGGCCGCCGCCGCGGCCGCGCAGCGCGA
>CAIXSE010000254.1 GCA_903921965.1 uncultured Thermoleophilia bacterium
GGCCTTGCCGGCGGCCTTCTCGGCGCGCTGCTTGGCGACGAGCTCCTCGCGCGTCTGCGGCGCGCTCGAACCGCCCGCGGACGCCAGGGCCTCCATGAAGCGGCTCTTCTTCGCCGGCCGCGCCGCCAGCTCTTCCGCCGTCTTGGGTTTCATGACCTTGCGGATGAGCAGCTGCTGCCCGATGGTCCAGAGGTTCGTGGTGACCCAGTACACGAAGAGACCTGCCGGGAACTTCCACAGGAAGATCACGAAGATGATCGGCATGGCCCGCATGATCATCTTCTGCGACTTGTCGGTCTGGTTGACCAGCATGAGCTCGGTGGAGATGAGCTGCGACAGCACGTAGACGATGAGCAGGATGTAGTACGGATCGGGCTTGCCCAGCTCGGGGATCCACAGGAAGGGCGCGTTGGCCAGGGCCTGCACCGACTCCTGGTACTGCGGAGCCTCCAGCGGACCCAGGCCCTTGATGGCCGCGTACAGGGCGATGAACACCGGCAGCTGCAGCACGATGGGCAGGCACGAGGCGAACGGGTTGACCCGGTGGGCGGAGTAGAGCGCCATGGTCTCCTGCTGGAGCTTCTGGCGGTCGCTCTTGTACTTCTTCTGCAGTTCCTTGAGCTGCGGCTGGATGGCCTGCATGGCCTGGGCCGAGCTGAACTGCTTCCAGGTGAGCGGGAACAGGATGAGGCGCACGATGATGGTGAGCCCGATGATGGCGAGGCCCCACTGCCAGGAGTAGCCCAGCGGCGCGAGCCAGTCGCTGATGGTGACCAGCACCCAGTGCAGCAGCAGGATGAGCTGGCTGAGGATCGGGATGTTATACATGCGCGCTCACGTTCGTGTGGTGGTCGTGCTCGCAGCCCGGATGGCGCGGCGGCACGGGGTCGTAGCCGCCGTCGCTGAACGGGTTGCAGCGGAGCAGGCGCCAGGCGGCGAGCCCGGTGCCGCGCAGGGCGCCGTGCTCGCGCAGGGCGCCGATCGCGTAGTTGGAGCACGACGGGTAGTACTTGCAGCGCGGGCCGAGCAGCGGCGAGACGGTGTACTGGTACACCTTGATGAACGCGATCAGGATCGCGCCGGGCACGGCCTTCACGCCTCGGTCGCCTCCCGCAGCACACCGGCGCGCGCGAGCAGCTCGCGCAGCGCCTCGCCGACCAGTCCCTTCTCGCCCGCACTCTCGCGCGCGATGAGGTCGAGCAGTTGCGGTCGTGCGATCACGACGAGATCGTACTCCTCAGCCAGACGCCCCGCGCAGGCCTGGACGGCCTCGCGGAGCAGACGCTTTACACGATTGCGGACGACGGCGCCGCCCAGCTTCTTCGAGACCGACAGGCCCAGCCTCGGCCCCTCGGCGCCCGCCTCGGGCGGGCGCTTGAACGAGTAGAGCACGAGGAAACGAGAGGCCGTGGACGTCCCCTGCCGGTAGATACGCTGGAAGTCCGAAGACCGGGAGAGCCGGGGACGCTTGCTGGCCATCGGCCGGGGTCAGGCGGAAAGGCTCTTACGCCCCTTCTGCCGCCGTCTCTTGATGACCAACCTACCCGCGCGCGTGCTCATCCGCTTGCGGAAACCGTGGGTCTTGCTGCGCTTGCGGGTGTTCGGTTGATAGGTCCTCTTCACTGCTTCCTCGCATGGATTGCCGATACTCCGAAAGCGCAGTATACCGAGGCGCAGGAGGCCGGGTCAATTTCGCCCTGCGGGGGAAGTGTAGCCCCGGGGCGGGGCTCAAGCCTAACCTTTTGGGCCCGCCTGCCGATATGCCCAGTGACCACGGGCACCGTGAGGGAAGCGCATGCTTCTGCAGGGATCCATCCATAAGTTCAGCCTGGCGAGCGTCCTGCAGTTCCTGGCCCAGAGCGCCGCGAGCGGCGTCCTCGAAGTGCGCGACTTCGAGGAGTACGGGTTCATCTACCTGGTGAAGGGCCGAGTGGAGGGCATCTCGCTGCCCATCACCGACGAGAAGCTCGGGGCGCGCCTGGTGAAAGCCGGGTGCATCAGCGAGCAGCAGCTCGCGGAGGCGCTCATGGAAGACTCCGCCCTCTCCCGCGAGCAGCGCAAGCTCAAGCCCCTCGGCCAGCGCCTCATCGAGGCCGGCTTCACCAGCCAGGACCGGATCCGCCAGGTCATGGAGCGCCAGACCCTGGACCAGGTGTTCGAGCTGGCCCACTGGCGCAACGGCGTCTTCATCTACGACGAGCCCGAGGCCATGCCGGTCTTCCAGATCGCGATCCAGGGCAACGTACAGGAGCTGCTCCTCGACGCGTACCGCCGCATCGACGAGGGGGAGCGCTCGAAGAAGGCGGCGACGGCGGTGGACAACGAGGTGTGCTTCGCCTGCCCGCTCATCGACGAGTGCACCGACGAGATCAAGGCCAAGCACCTCAAGCAGGACGTCTGCCTGTGGCGCGACATGGGTGCGGTGCTCGACGACGGCTACGACCGCATCCGCGACGCGCGCCAGCTCTACCGCTCGAAGGACGAGGACCCGCGCCTCTCCCTCGACGCCTCCCTCGACGCGGACTGAGCTAGGGAAGAGGGCTCAGCGAGCGGTGCGCCGAAGGGGCACCGCTCAGTGACCGGCGCAGCGCGTACACTGTGGCCGACGGCACGGGAGCGGCGCGCGACCGTTCCCCCGCGAGCAGGGGAGGATCATGGGTCCCGGCGATGGAGCACCGGGCGGCGAGCTGCGCCGCAACCCGGTCAGCGGCAAGCTGAGCATCGTCGCGCCGGCGCGGGCGACGCGGCCGGGCGGAGCGCCCGGCGCGGCGCCTCGAGGCGGCGGCGCGCCGGACGGCTGTCCGTTCTGCGGGGGCAACGAGCAGCTCACCCCGCCGGAAGTGGACGCGGTGAGGCCCGGCGGGGGCGCAGCCGACACGCCGGGCTGGACTGTCCGGGCCTTCCCCAACAAGTACCCGGCCCTGCAGGGGCGGCACGAGGTCATCGCCCACTCGCCGCACCACGACGTCGAGCTCGAGGACTTGGGCGACGACGAGCTCCTGGACGTCCTCGAGCTGTGGCGCCGGCGCATCGCGTGGCACCTCGACGACGGCGCCGCGGCCGTCACGGTGATCTACAACCGCGGCGCCGCCGCGGGGGCCTCGCAGGCGCACCCGCACGCCCAGCTGCTCGCGACCCCC
>CAIXSE010000255.1 GCA_903921965.1 uncultured Thermoleophilia bacterium
CAGCCGGGCGGCGGCGATGGCGATGTTGTTGAAGAGGCAGAACCCCATCGCCCTGTCGGGCGTGGCGTGGTGCCCGGGCGGGCGGATGAGCGCGAACGGCACGAGCCCGCGCTCCCAGAGCCTGGTGGCCTCGACGGCGCCACCGGCGGAGAGCAGCGCGACGTCGTAGCTCTGCGGCGAGACGTAGGTGTCGCCGTCGAGCCACTGCCCGCCCCGCTGCGCCGCGCGCTTGACGATGCTCAGGTGGGTGCGCGCGTGCACCAGCAGGATGTCGTCGTCGGTGGCCGGCTGCGGCGTGGCCTCGACGAGGCGCGGCCACAGATCGGTGCCTCTCAGGTGGCCGACGACCGCGTCGACCCGGTCGGGCCCTTCGGGGTGGTCGCCCGTGTCGTGCAGGGCGTAGTCTGCATGCCAGATGACGGCGGCGTCCATGCCGCAAGGATATCCGTCAGAGGACGCCGGCGTCACGGAGGAACGGCGCCGAAAGCCGCTCCCACAGCCCGGTCGCGGCGGCCACGTCGGCGCCGTCCGGATCCAGGCCGTGCTGCAGCGCGAGGCCGTCGACGATGGCGATCATGAGCATGGCGAACGGCCGCAGCCGACGCCGCTCCTCGTCGTCCCGCGCGTCGAGACAGCGCAGCACCGTCTCACGGTAGCCCTCGTACAGGGCAGCCACCCGCTCCCGAAGGTCGGAGTCGCGAAGCGCGTGCGGCAGGACGTCGAAGAAGGACTGGAACGCCTCGGCGTCGCTGATGATGCGCGTCTCGCCGTCGATGAGGGCGCGGACGCGTCCCTCCCCCTGCGCCGCGGCCGCGGTCTCGGCCATGAGGCCGCGGTTGGCCTCGTGCGTGAGGGCGTCGACGAGCGCCGTCACGAGGCCGGCCTTGTTCCCGAAGTGGTAGCCGATGCTGGCCTTGGACTCGCCGGCCTCCGCCGCTATGGCCGAGAGCTTGAGCGCCTCGAACCCGCCGCTCGCGAGAAGGCGCTGGGCGGCGGCCAGGATGCGCTGCGCGGTCGGCGGCAGCGACGCCATGGGGTCCTCCAGCAGGAGGGGCTGCGGCATGCCTTCGCCGCGCGCCAGGCTCAGGCGCTTCTCGTCGGTAACGGTCACCTCACACCTCGCTCGCCGTGCGTCCGGGTCTCTTGCCAGCGGTCGTCGCGACTGCTAGTCTACATTTCTCCGTCCGGACGGACAAACTTCTCGTCGGACGGCGACGCCAGCACCCACCAGGAGGTACCGACTTGGACACCACGCTCCCCGCCCTCAGCAAGTTCCGCGGTCGCCACTTCCTCACCGACCTCGACTACACGCGCGAGGAGCTGGAGGACCTGCTCAAGCTGGCCGTGGAGCTCAAGGCCCTGTGGAAGAAGCGCCCGCTCACCCCGTTCCTCCCCGGCAAGCACCTGGCGATGATCTTCGAGGCCGCCTCGACGCGCACGCGCGTGAGCTTCGAGAACGGTTTCGCCGAACTGGGCGGCAACGCCCTCTACCTGCGCCCCGGCGAGATCCACCTGCCCGGGCGCGAGAGCATCGCCGACACGGCCCGCACCCTCTCGCAGTACAACGCGGCCATCGAGATACGCAGCAAGAAGAACGAGACGGTGGACGAGCTGGCCGCGTGGTCGACGGTGCCGGTCATCAACGGCATGGACCACGACCGGCACCCCTGCCAGAGCATGAGCGACGCGCTGACCATCCTGGAGCACGCCGGGACCCTCGACGGCGTCACGTTCGCCTACGTCGGTGACGCCGCCCACCCGTGCAACTCGCTCTCCACGACCCTGACGAAGCTCGGACTGAACGTCCGCGTCGGAAACGCCGCAGGCTACGAGATGGCCCCCGAGCTCGCCGAGCTCTCCAGGAGGTTCGCGGCCGAGAGCGGCGGGTCGTTCCTGCTCACCAACGACCCGCTCGAGGCCATCGCCGGCGCCGATTTCGTCTACACCGACTGCTGGTGGTGGACCGGCCAGGAGGACGAGTACAAGGACCGCGTCGCCGCCTTCCAGGCCTTCCAGGTCAACCCCGAGCTGTGGGGCCACGCCAAGCCGGACACGAAGTTCATGCACTGCCTGCCGGCGATGCGCGGCGAGGAGGTCGTGGACGAGATCGCCGACGGCCCGATGAGCATCATCTTCCCGCAGGCCCAGAACCGGATGCACTTCCAGAAGGCGCTCATGCTCGCCCTCATCGGCATCGACGGGCTGCCCGCCGACCCGGAGCTGCAGCCGATCGGCAAGGCTCTGCTCAGCTGACGAGGGACAGGCATGGCACCACGCGACACGAAGCACCCCAGGACGGTCGTCGTCGCCCTCGGCGGCAACGCCATCCTCCAGCCCGGCCAGGTCGGCACCTTCGAGGAGCAGCTCTTCAACATCGACGGGGCGATGCGCCGCATCGCCGCCCTCGTCGAGGACGGCTGGCGCGTCGTGCTCACGCACGGCAACGGCCCCCAGGTCGGCAACCTCCTCATCCAGAACGCGCTCGCGGCGAAGACCGTGGCGCCGATGCCGATGGACGTCTGCGGCGCCATGAGCCAGGGCCAGATCGGCTAC